>NZ_WTLD01000010.1:0-59698 GCF_011379025.1 Polaribacter sp. 11A2H | reverse complement strand
GAAATTCTTTAACCTTCAAATAATCTGTATACCCTACATTTCTAGCAATTAACAAATACCTGTTTCTTCTCTTTTTTGCAGTCCTTAATTTATTTTGATAATAGTAAGGCGTTTTACCAAACATACCAGAAAGAGCCTTAGACAGCGCTACAAAGTTTTTCTCAAAAACCTCACTATCTACAGCAACCACATCCATTCTAATTGTAAATTTAGACATAGAAGTAGCCAACAAATTACCATCTGCCGCATAGACATTTCCTTTATTAGCGTAAATAGTATCTTGCCTGATAGTTAATTCTGTAGACAATTTTCTATACTTATCTCCCTCCGTATGTTGAATGGAAAAAATACGAAACACAATAGCCAACAAAAACAGCGTCATAAAAGCAGCTACTATGTAGAATTTGGTAAGTATGCTTTTTTTCTGAGTTGCCAATTTTATTAATCTTTAATGGTTACTTTTATTTTTTTGGGAGGGGATTTTAAAGGCTCTAAACCTCTTGCTTTTGCTTTTTCTCTGATACTCGACTCCATTTTCATTCTCATTAAAATAGTACCAGTATCCACATACACTGCTCTTAACTCTCTTTTCTCTTTATTCATCTTTGAAATCTGAATAACTTTTCGTTCTGCTCTATGTGCACTTGTTATCATAATTAACAACAATGCAACTACAAAAATGATAATTCGCCAATTATTAAAAGCGGCATCATCTGTAAGAAAACTTCCTCTCAGAAAATCGTAGACTCCTTTTTTAACTTTAGACATTTTACTTTCTTAAAGTTGCTATCCTTAACTTAGCACTACGAGCTCTATTATTTAGTTTAATTTCTTGCGCCGTAGGCACAATCAACTTCCCTACTTTTTGCATTGGCTCATTACTTCTACCAAAAACATCTTTCTCTAATTCTCCTTTAAACAAACCTGTTCTTATAAATCTTTTCACTAGTCGATCTTCTAAAGAATGGTAAGAAATTACACTTAATCGACCATCTTCTTTCAACAAATTAGGCATCTGCTCTAAAAACTCTTTTAAAACATCTAACTCCTCATTTACCTCTATTCGAATTGCCTGAAATATTTGTGCAATTATTTTATGTTCTTTTGCTTTTGGCAAATATTTTTGCAATACTTTTCTTAACTGAAAACTTGTATCTATTTTCTCTTCTTGTCTTTTCTCTACAATTGTTTTTGCTATATTTCTAGAATTTCTCAATTCGCCATATAAAAACAATATTTCCGCTAATTTTTCTTCGGAATATGAATTGACAATCTCTTTAGCTGATGTTTTAGATTTCTGATTCATTCTCATATCTAAATCACCATCAAAACGTGTAGAAAAACCTCTTTCCGCTTCATCAAATTGATGAGAAGAAACACCTAAATCCGCCAAAACACCATCTACTTTTCGAACACCATTAAACCTTAAAAACCTTGAGATATATCTAAAATTCTCAGGTATTAAAACAAAACGTTCATCATCAATTACATTTCCTAAAGCATCTGGATCTTGATCAAAACCAAACAATTTCCCGTTAGCACCCAATCTTTTCAAAATTTCTCTTGAATGTCCTCCGCCACCAAACGTAACATCTACATAAACACCGTCTTCTTTAATAGCTAACGCATCTACACTTTCTTGCAATAAAACTGGATTATGATAATTCATCTAATTCTGTATTTCCCATTACCTCTTCAGCCAAATCAGCAAAATCATCTGCTGCATCATCAATGGCTTTTTCATACTTCTCTTTATCCCAAATTTCAATGATATTCACTGAAGAAGACATTACTACTTGTTTTTTAATACCCGCAAACTCAAACAAGTCTTTCGGAATTAAAATTCTACCACTAGCGTCTAATTCTACCATCTTTACTCCTGCTGTAAATCTTCTAATAAAATCATTATTCTTTTTATTAAACCTGTTAAGTTTGTTGATTTTTTCCATCATCAAGTTCCACTCTTTCATTGGATACAACTCTAAACACGGTTGAAAAACAGCTCTTTTCACCACAAAACCATCTTGTAACACAGAATCCAGTTGCTTTTTAAAGGCTGATGAAAACATCAATCTTCCCTTAGCATCTGATTTACACTCATATGTACCGATTAGGTTTATCACTCTTAAAATATATTAATTGAAGTCAAAAATATGTAAATTTTACCACTTTTTACCACATTTTACCACTTTGTTAATAAATAACGCTTTTATTAACAATTCATTGCAATTAGAACCCATTTTATTTTAAAAATAGTCCTTTACGAAAACGATATTTATTTCGCAAAAAAGAATTACATTTGCTTCTAAGCCAATTAAAAATTTAATGACTGATAAGTTAACAGAGGAAGGGAAATTTACATATGCAGAAGCTGGAGAAGGACCTGTAATCATTATTTTACACGGATTAATGGGTGCTTTGAGTAATTTCGACTCAACATTTGATCATTTTTCCAATAACGGATATAAGGTTTTAATACCTGAATTACCATTATACTCATTACCCCTTATAAAAACAAATGTTAAAAACTTAGCAAAGTTTTTAAAGGAGTTTTTAGAACATAAAAAAGTAGAACACGCCATTCTTTTAGGGAACTCTCTAGGAGGGCACATTGCATTATATTTTACAAAACATTACCCACAAAAAGTAAGTGCACTTGTACTTACCGGTAGTTCTGGTATGTATGAAAAAGCGATGGGAGATAGTTTTCCTAAAAGAGGAAACTACGAATATATAGAGCAAAAAGCTAGAGAAGTTTTTTACGACCCAGCTATTGCAACTAAAGAATTAGTAGACGATGTTTACAGTACTGTTAATGACAGAATGAAAGCTTTAAAAACTTTATCTATTGCCAAAAGTGCCATAAGACATAATATGGCTAAAGATTTACCCGATATGAAACATCCAACATGTTTAATTTGGGGAAAACAAGACGGTGTAACACCACCTGAGGCAGCAGAAGACTTTCATAAACTTTTATCGAACTCAGAATTATTCTGGATAGATAAATGTGGACATGCAGCAATGATGGAGAAACCAGAAGAATTTAACAACATTCTTCACGCTTGGCTTACTTCTAAAAACATATAATTCTCACTTAGAGAAATTTCAATAAAAAGACACCCCAGTATAATGAAAATTAGATCTGCAGATTTTGTAATGAGTAATAGTAATGTTACGAATGCTCCAAAAGAAAGAATGCCAGAATATGCATTTATAGGACGTTCTAATGTTGGTAAATCTTCATTAATTAACATGTTAATGGAACGTAAAGATTTAGCAAAAATTTCTGGAAAACCTGGAAAAACACAACTTATTAATCATTTTAAAATTAATGAAGAGTGGTTTTTAGTAGATTTACCTGGTTACGGTTATGCTAAAGTTTCAAAAAAGAAAAGAACTATTTTTCAGTTTTTTATAGAAAACTACTTCAAAGAAAGAGAACAACTAGTATGTACTTTTGTTTTAATTGATTCTAGACACGATCCTCAAAAAATTGATTTAGAGTTCATGAAATTTTTAGGCGAAAACCAAATTCCGTTTTGTATTGCTTTTACCAAAGCAGACAAATTAGGAAGCTCTAAAATAAACAAGCAAATTACTTCTTATAAAAAGAAATTATTAAACACTTGGGAAACGCTTCCAATGTCTTTTATTACTTCTTCTTCTACCGGACTTGGTAGAGAAGAGTTTTTAAATTTTATTGATGGAGTGAATAAAGATGTTGCTAAAGATTTTAAATAATCAAAAATGCATTCTACTAAAGAAAATTTACAAATTTTATTTGAAGACAACCACATTATCATTGTAAATAAACGCGCAGGCGATATTACACAAGGTGATAAAACAGGTGATAAACCTTTAAGTGATGTTGTAAAAGAATACATTAAGGACAAGTACGACAAACCTGGAAACGTATATTTGGGTGTTGTGCATAGATTAGACAGACCCACTTCTGGTATTATTATTTTTGCGAAAACGTCTAAATCTCTAGAACGTCTTAATAAGATGCTACGAGAAAAAACAATTAATAAAACCTATTGGGCAGTTGTAAAAAACCATCCGAAGAAAGAAAAAGACACCTTAATTAATTTCTTAAAAAAGAACCCGAAGAATAATAAATCTACGGCATACCCTAAAGAAATTGATGGTAGCAAAAAAGCGATTCTTCATTATGCCGTTATTAAAAAACTAGATAATTACTCCTTAATAGAGGTAGATTTAGAAACCGGAAGACACCACCAAATTAGATCGCAATTATCTAATATTGGCTGTCCTATAAAAGGAGATTTAAAATACGGATTTAACAGAAGCAACAAAGATGGAAGTATTCATTTGCATGCTCGTAGAATTCAATTTATACATCCAGTCACAAAAGAACAAGTTACCGTTACAGCACCGACTCCGAAAGAAGTTATTTGGAACGCCTGTTTGTAATTTATCATTCTTAAAACACCTCTAATTGTCATTTTTAACTCCAATTGTCATTTCGAGGCTAGGAGAAATCTCATAGCAATGATAACAAACACCTACCTAATTTTATGGGATTTCCTATAAGGATAAAAATAACAAACTGATTGCAAAACAGCATAACAATTGTCATTTCGACGTTAGGAGAAATCTCATAACAGTGATAACAAACACCTACCTAATTTTATATAATTTTCCACTAAGGAAGAAATGACAAACTGATTGCATAACCGCATAACAATTGTCTTTTCGACGATAGGAGAAATCTCATAACAGTGATAACAAGGACCTACCTAACCTTATGGGATTTCTCCCAAAAGGTCGAAATGACAAAACTAAGTGTTTTATTTTTTTCAGATGACCAAGAACAAAAAACTACTCCATCGGCTTAAAAATCAACACATTTTTACTTTGTTCAATTTCAGCTTGATTTAGTTTCATTTTTACAAATTTCCCTTCTAAGTATTTTTTAGTTTGATTTTTGTAATACCTACTAAACACATTACCAGATTGCCCGGTAGGTATAATTGCTAAACTATTTTCTACATCAGAAAAATCGATAATCCTTCTTGTAGATGGTCCCGCAGCTACTTTATAATACCCCGTACTATCTAGTTTAAAAATCTGATTATTTATCACTTCATTCCCACCAATAGTTTCATAAGGACCTAAGTTAAACAGTTTTCGCAACAATCCGCCTGCTTTACCTATTGCATGCTCATACTCTACTGAGATCACTCTGTTCCAAGTCCAATTTTCTACATTTTCACCTAACTGATTTTGTAAAAATGAAAAAGCACTTTTATAAGACGTTTGTATAATATCACTTTTCGTTTCAACCTTATCTTTCGTAGCAATATTATCCCACCAAACAGAATGCTCTCTATTTAGTTGATTTGGCAATACTTCATCCTGCAATTGAGAATTGATAAACAACTCGAAACTACCACCCAATTCATCTTTATAAGTCGCGCTTAAAAACTCATATAAAAAACGATTGTAAATTGTTGGGCCAACAGCTGTTTTTAAATAGTTTCCATCCCAATTTTCAAGAACAGAAAACGCTTTTCTTTCCGATGCAGACAAATCAGATTTATCTACACTTTTTAACAAACCACGAATAATATTAGGCACTGTAGATGATTTCACATCATAAGTCATATTCGCAACATCTTCTCTTGTAAAATCATTCTTTTTATCTAATAATTCTACAATTCTTTTAGCTCTATCTTGCGGCTGATAATAACCAGGATACAATTCTCCTCTTACAGAATCTACTTGATTATTGGCCGAATACACATAATTCCAACTTGGGTTTATAGCTTTCGGATTTTCTTCAAAAGGTAAAAACTCTAAGATTTCATCATTTCCAGAAGCTCCATTTAAATAAGTTTTAGAAGACAAACTGTCTCTTAGTTGATACAATCTTGCCGAAGAAAACCAAGCAATATTATCTTTTGCATCACCATACATTACATTTAAACCTGGTGCGTGAATTCTAGCAACTCCACTTTTAAAATCTTTCATAGAGTTTGCATGAGACATTTTATAAGAAACATCTAACATTTCATTAGGCAGTTGCGTGTACACCCAATTCATGGCAATAGGTCTATCATCTATAATATGTGTTATTAAATTATTCATTATAGGTCCGTGTTTACTTACTTTTACCAGAAAAGTAGTATCCTCTTCATTCTTTATACGAATGGTTTTGTCCCTAAATTCATATTTTTTATAACCTTCTTTGGTTTTATATTCTGCTGCATCCGCAGGATTATTTTCTTCTACATAAAAGTTTAGATCATCATTTGCCAACATGGTTAAACCATAAGCATATTCTCTATTATGTCCTAATAAAGGAAATGGCATTAAAGCAATATTGAATCCATAAATTTCAAAATCGGGTGTTTTTATATGGTTTTGATACCAAACTGAAGGTTGCGAAAACCCAATATGCGGATCGTTTTCAAAAATCACTTTTCCGTTCTTCGTTTTTTCCGGACCTAAAATCCAAGCATTACTACCAATAAAAGGAGAAACAGGTAAATCGTCCATAATGGCAGCTACTGATTTAGAAAATGTAGCTTCAACTTTAGTTGGAATACTTGTTCTGTTAATTGTTAAATACTCATTATTAGTACTCAATAATTCATTTAAATAAGAATCTCCAAGTTTTTCTTTAATCTCAGTTAATAAAGGATCCGTTTTATGAGCAGCTGCAAAACTAAAAGACATATAACCAAAAACATTATAAATATCTTTCATTGTATACTTCTCTTTCTCCACTCCTACCAACGTAAATTCTAAGGGTGTTTTTCCCTCTTCTATATATTGATTTATTCCATCTAAATAAGACTGGGTTAAAATATAAGATTGAGTCGTTTTATCTAGACCAGCAATTGTTACCTCTGCAGCTTCTTCAATTCCTAACCCTCCAAAAAACTGATCTACACTTACCAAGTCTTTTCCAAAAATCTCAGACAATCTTCCGGACGCAATTCTTCGCATTAATTCCATTTGCCACAATCTTTCTTGCGCATGCACATACCCTAAAGCAACATAAGCATCCTCTTCATTTTGAGCATTGATATGCGGCACACCTATTTCATCAAAATAAACAGTTACTTCTTCAGAAATATTTTTTAATTCTAACTCCCCAGAATATTTAGGGTGATATGTTTTAGAGTACACCCAAACAGAAACCACCAGCAAGACTACAAGAATTAACAGAATTTTAAAAAAACGTCCTAAAAACTTCATAAAATTGATTTTTTTCAAAGATAACAGAATTATTATTTACGGATAACTACAAAGAAAATGAAAGTAAGTTGTATTTTTGATGAGCAAAATTTTTTATATGAAAAAAATTCAAATGGTTGACCTACAAGGTCAATATCAACAAATAAAAGAAGCTGTAAATTCTTCTATAGAAGAGGTTTTAAATACTTCAGCATACATAAATGGACCTTTAGTTCATGAATTTCAAGCAGATTTAGAGAAATATCTAGGTGTAAAGCACGTAATTCCTTGTGCAAACGGAACCGATGCATTGCAAATAGCAATGATGGGATTAGGTTTAGAACAAGGTGATGAAGTGATTACTGCCGATTTTACTTTTGCAGCAACTGTAGAAGTAATTGCATTGTTAAAATTGACCCCTGTTTTAGTGGATGTAGATGCAGACACGTACAACATAGATATTGAAGCTTTAAAAAGAGCGATTACTCCAAAAACAAAAGCCATTGTACCTGTTCATTTATTCGGACAAGTAGCAAATATGGATGCCGTTATGGAAATTGCAAAAGAACACAATCTTTTTGTAATTGAAGACAATGCACAAGCAATTGGAGCAGATTACACATTTAAAGACGGAACAAAAAAGAAAGCAGGTACTATTGGTAATGTAGGAACAACTTCTTTTTTCCCTTCTAAAAATTTAGGTTGTTATGGAGATGGTGGTGCTATTTTTACTAATGATGATGCTTTAGCGCATACAATTAGAGGTATTGTAAATCACGGAATGTACACACGTTATTACCATGATGTAGTGGGTGTAAATTCTCGTTTAGATTCTATACAAGCCGGAGTTTTAAAAGCAAAACTACCACTTTTAGACACTTATTGTGAAGCAAGAAGAAATGCTGCTCGTTTTTATAACACAGCTTTATCGGCTTCAGAACATATCATTACACCAACAACAAAATCGAACGCAACACAAAGTTGTGGAGAAATTTGTAACACCTGTGATTGTCACGTTTTTCATCAATATACATTGCAAATTACAAATGGTAAAAGAGACGATTTACACAAACATTTATTAGACCAAGGAATTCCGAATGCAATCTATTATCCTGTAGCTTTGCATTCTCAAAAAGCGTATGCAGACACTCGTTATAAGGAAAGTGATTTCCCTGTAACCAATGAGTTAATTAAAACGGTAATTTCTTTACCAATGCACACAGAGCTAGACAAAGAACAATTAGAATTTATTACAAAGACTATTTTAGATTTTGTAAACTAAAAAGTAATTGCCACGTCATTGCGAGGAGTAACGACGTGGCAATCTCAAAAATAACCAAACAGACTACTTCATCATATTTCCTCGCAATGATAGGTATAAACTAAACACAATGAAAAAAATACTAGTAACTGGAGGCTTAGGTTTTATTGGTTCTCACACTGTTGTAGAATTACAAAACGAAGGTTTTGAAGTGGTAATTATTGACGATTTATCAAACACTTCTATTGGAGTTTTAGACAAAATCACAGAAATTACAGGTACAAAACCAGATTATCACAACATAGATTTAAGAGTTAAAAGTGATGTGAAAAACTTTTTCGACAATAATAAAGTAGACGGAATTATACATTTCGCAGCCTTTAAAGCAGTTGGAGAAAGCATGCACAAACCTTTAGATTATTATGAAAATAATTTAGGAACCCTAGTATATTTATTGCAAGAAATGAGAGATAGAAAGTTAGACAACTTTATTTTCTCTTCTTCATGTACCGTTTACGGTCAGGCAGATGAATTGCCTATTACAGAAAATGCACCTGTAAAAGCTGCAGAATCTACCTACGGGAATACCAAACAAATTGGCGAAGAAATTTTAAGAGATGCTAGTAAAGCACATGGTTTAAATATTATCGCTTTAAGATACTTTAACCCAATTGGAGCACACCCAACCATAAAAATTGGAGAATTACCTTTAGGTGTTCCTCAAAATTTAATTCCTTACATTACACAAACAGCTGCAGGAATGCGTGCAGAATTATCTGTTTTTGGTGATGATTATGATACGGTAGACGGAACTGCGGTTCGTGATTATATTCACGTAGTAGATTTAGCAAAAGCACACATTGCCGCTTTACAACGTTTGATTAAAAAGAACAATAAAAAAGCATTTGAATACTTTAATGTAGGTACCGGAAAAGGAAGTTCTGTATTAGAGGTAATTAAAGCTTTTGAAAAAGCTTCTGGAAAACCTTTAAATTATAAAATTGTCCCTAGAAGAGAAGGTGATATTACTGCTGCTTTTGCAGACACTACTATTGCTAATAAAGAGTTGAACTGGAAAACAGAAAAAACTCTAGAAGAAGCACTTGAGGCTTCTTGGAAATGGCAATTAGCTCAGAAATAAAATTCTTAAAAACTCCAATCTTTACCGATTGGAGTTTTTTTTTGTTTTAATGAGAAACCATATAAGTCTTAGAAAATATAAGATCTAGTTATAATAATTACTTTATTTACAAGCTTTATATAATTGTGAATTGTCCAAAAATAGAACGGTCTTAAAAATTTTGAAATGCTCTAAAACATTGATAAACAAATGGAGTTAGACTGTATTTGGTAGGTGCTGAATTACAAATCTTATTCGGAAAAACTGAATGTAGAAAACACGCCAGCATTAGCTTAAAAACAACTCCAGAAGAGTCAATTTAGTTTGATTCTAAAATTAAAAAAAGCTAACTTCGTTAACTTCTGATATAAAACATTGAAACGATTTAAAATCATTAGAGTTGTGCGTCATACAAAATGAAATTACAAACATTAAACAAGGAATTATAAATGCTTTTTAACTCAATAGATTTTGCAGTATTTCTACCAATAGTATTTCTATTATATTGGTTTGTTGCGAATAAAAATTTAAAACTTCAAAACTTTCTAATAGTTGTTGCAAGTTATGTTTTTTACGGTTGGTGGGATTGGAGATTTCTTTCTCTAATACTATTTAGTACATTAGTAGATTATACAATTGGTCGTAAATTATTAAATGAAGAAAACCAGACGAAAAGAAAAATACTACTTTGGACAAGTTTAGTTGTTAATCTTGGATTTCTAGGATTTTTTAAATATTATAATTTCTTTTTAGCCAATTTTGTAGAAGCATTTAGTTTCTTTGGACATCCTATAAATCCACAAGGACTGAATATCATTCTACCAGTTGGAATTAGTTTCTATACATTTCAGACTCTTAGTTACACAATAGATGTTTACAGAAAAAAACTTGAACCTACTAAAGATTTTATTGCGTTTACAGCGTTTGTAAGTTTTTTTCCTCAATTAGTTGCTGGGCCAATTGAAAGAGCAACAAATTTATTACCTCAATTCTATAAGAAAAGAAAATTTGAATACGATAAAGCAGTTGACGGACTAAGACAAATTTTATGGGGTTTATTCAAAAAGATTGTAATCGCAGATAATGCGGCACAATTAGCGAATGAGATATTTAATAATTCGGCTGATTATTCTGGAAGTACATTAGTTTTAGGTGCATTGTTTTTTACATTTCAAATTTATGGGGACTTTTCGGGATATTCTGATATTGCAATTGGAACATCAAGACTTTTTGGCTTTAATTTAATGCAGAATTTTAATTTCCCATATTTTTCAAGAGATATTGCAGAGTTTTGGAGAAGATGGCACATTTCACTTTCTACTTGGTTTAGAGATTATTTATATATTCCATTAGGAGGTAGTCGTGGCGGAACTTGGATGAAAGTTAGAAATACATTTATAATATTTGTTATAAGTGGCTTTTGGCACGGTGCAAATTGGACTTTTATTGCTTGGGGAGTATTAAATGCTTTATACTTTATGCCTTTGTTACTACTTGGGAAAAACAGAATAAATACCGATACAGTGGCAGAAGGTAAATATCTCCCTTCAATTAGAGAGTTCTTTCAAATGGGAATAACTTTTGGCTTAACTGTATTAGGTTGGGTGTTTTTTAGAGCAGATGATATTGGACACGCTTTAAGTTATTTATCAACTATTTTTTCAAAATCATTAATATCTATTCCTCATTTTCCACAAATGAGATTAGCCCTAACAACAATAATTTTAATTGGTTTTTTCATTATCGTAGAATGGATAGGACGAAATAAACAATTTGCTATTCAAGACTTATCTACTATAAAAAATAGTTATTTACGATACGGCTTTTATCTATGTATTATTATTATTATAATTAGTTTAGGTAATTTTAATGAAAATTCATTTATATATTTCCAATTTTAATATGAAAAAATTTATAATTAAAACATCCATATTTGCAATAGTTATATTGACACTTCTTATGTCCGTAAATTACTGGGGAGATGCTGCAAAAATATTTCATACTGGATATGAGCGTAATATTGCTAATATTATTTATACCAGCAAAAATGCTACAAATATTTCAAATTATGATGAGCGAATTTTACAAAAGGAATTGATTAATAAAATTAAAAGTAAACCAGATATATTAATTCTTGGTTCAAGCAGGACGATGCTTATAAACAGTTCTTATTTTGAAGATAAAAAAGTAATAAATAATAGCGTTTCAGGAGCAAGTATTGAAGATCTTATTGCTATTTATCAAATGTATAAAACAAAAAATATTTTACCAAAGAAAATTATTTTAGGTATTGACCCTTGGATTTTTAATGAAAATAATGGGCAAACAAGATGGAATTCTTTAAAAAGAGAATATTATAGTTTTTTCAACAAAACAATAGATAAGGATATTTTGAACAACAAAACACAACAATTATTTTCGTTTTCCTATTTTCAGTCCTCATTAAGAAGTTTACCTGCAGTAATTTTAGGTAAATCGAATCCTATTGCAAGTAATAAAATATATAATGAAAGCAATACGAAAATTAAAGATGGTTCGCTTGCGTACTCTGAAAAATATAGAAATGCATCTGTTACAGATGTAGATAATAAAATGAAGAGCTATATTGCAGGTAAAATATACTCAATTGAAAAATTTGATAGCATATCACCTAAAATATTTAGTGAATTTGACGACTTATGTAAAGAAGTACTAGCTAATGATATTGAATTGAGTTTTTTCTTAGCACCATATCACCCATTAGTCTATGCAAAAATAAAAGAAGACTATAAAATTATTTTAGAAGAAGAAAATAAAATAATTAAATATGCTCGTCAGAATAATATAAGAATATTTGGTTCTTTTAATCCTGTAAAAATAGAGATTGACAATACAGGATTTTATGATGGGATGCACAGTAAAGAAAAAACAATTCAAAAAATATTAGAAGTACAAACGCACAACAATGTATATAAGTCACTGGTTGATTGGTGATTAAATTGAAAAATCATAAGTATTAATAAACGGTATAGTAATTTGAAAGTTAGGTTTTCCAAAGCACCCAACGCCTCATATACTAACCGTTAACGAAACCGAAAATCAATCACAAAAATAAAAACGAACTCATATCTGTTCGTTTTTTTATTTTAAAAACTTATTAAACGTTTAAATAACTCCTAATATCCAACCACTATAAATTCGATTGCAACATTTTTAAATCTTACTATTTGCCAAAATATAACGGACTTAAAAATTTTGAAATGGCTGCAAAAATTGACAAACAATTGGAGATAGAAAATATTTGACAAGGAAATAATTATACGGAAATTTAGAATATTAAACAAGTTGTAAATGTTTGTTTAAAAAAATAGCAGGAAACATACTTGGTTTGGTTAATTTTTAAAATAAAAATCTCAAATAATTCTAGATCTATTTAGTTCGTTGTAATTTTACGATTCCTAAATTTAACAACAAAAAAGCATGAATAAAATCTTAAATCAGACCTATCCTTTCCTTATACTCTCTTTAATTTTATTCAGTTGCAGTAATCAAAAGAATAAATTTGAATTGCAACAAGGAGATTTACTATTTCAAAATACAGGAACAGGTGAAATAGACAATGCCATTAAAGACGTAACGGCAACTTCAGTTTCTAAAAACTATTCGCATGTTGGCATAGCAATGCAAAAAAATAAAGAATGGTTTGTAGTAGAAGCGATTCCAAAAGAAGGTATTCGTCAGACTCCATTACAAAAGTTTCTGAATAGAAATAAAAATAAACTCAACAAATCTCAAACTACAGTGGCTAGACTAGATAGCTATTACCAACCTTATATTTCTAAGGCAATAGCCTATGGTATTGAAAGAATAAATACACCTTATGATGAGATTTTTTTATGGGATGACAATTCTTATTATTGTTCCGAATTAGTTTATAAAATGTTTTCTTCTCAAGACCTACCTAAAGATTCTATTCCTTTTCTTACACACCCAATGACATTTAACGACAGCACAGGAAACCCTATGCATAGTTGGAAAAAGTACTACGAAACACGCAACCAACCAATTCCCGAAGGAATTGAAGGAACAAACCCGAACTTAATGGCTAGCAGTCCTTTCATCACATTTGTACATGATTATGAGAATAAATAACGCGTAACTTATTATCTTTAAAAACTTACGACATCAGTAATAATTAAAACTCGTTTTGCTGCTTCATTTATAAGTTTAGAATATTTAATCGGTACATCAATCCCATCTTTTATGAGGTATGATCATAAAAGTGAACAAGGGTGGAGAAAAAACATTCTATCTAAATCCGATTGACTATTTGACAAATAATGTACAGCTAAGTTTTAGCACACTCATAAAATCATTTATAAATCACCCAAAACAGAAACAAAAACCAATAATTACAAGTAATTCTCAAGCTTTACAATCAGTTTCCTGCTTTTTAATGTTCTTATATGATAATTATATCACCCTTAGAATATCATATCCATAAAACCTTCTTGTAATGTTTTACATATTCATGTTTCTTCACCCTTTTATCGGATTTTAACAGTTATAAATAGACAGCCCTTTCAAATCACAATAAATTTGTAGCCGATTTATTAATGATACTAGAAAACATGAAACTGATTAAAATTAAAAGAAAAACACGCTTAGAAAAACGATTTACGCCCAAAATGGGAAAACTACACACCAATGTAACCTACATTCAAAAAAGATTATTTAATATCATACCTATAGAAACGGTACACAAATATAGAGAAACATATTACGGAGAAATTAAAGCTTGTGAAGACTGCGTTTTATCTAAATAATATTCAAAATCCTAAACTAAAGTTTAGGATTTTTTTTGCATTATATTTAACAATACAAAAAATATGACCATCAATAAATAATAGTATTTTTAAAAGCTTAAAAATCAACCTAAATGAAAAAAATATTACTTGTATTCTTAGCAACAACTTGCTTATTAAGTTGTAAAAAATCATCCGAAGAAAAAACACCAGAACTGAGCATCAATTATAAAAAAATTGAACTAGAAAACGGCTTAGATGTTGTTTTTCATGTGGATAAATCAGACCCAGTTGTAGCTGTAGAACTAATGGTGCATGTTGGATCTGCAAGGGAAGTGGAAGGTAGAACGGGTTTTGCTCATTTATTTGAACATTTATTATTCTTAGAATCAGAAAATTTAGGGAAAGGTGGTCTAGACAAAATGAGTGCTAAAATTGGTGGTTCTGGTGCTAATGGATCTACCTCTAGAGACAGAACAAATTACCTACAAACCATACCAAAAGATGGTTTAGAAAAAATGATTTGGGCAGAAGCAGATAAATTAGGCTATTTTATAAACACCGTTACAGCCCCCGTTTTAGCAAAAGAAAAACAAGTTGTTAAAAACGAAAAAAGACAAAGTATAGATAACAGACCGTATGGACATAACCAATATGTAATTGGTAAAAACTTATACCCAAAAGACCATCCATATAACTGGCAAGTTATTGGCTCTTTAGAAGACTTACAAAATGCAACCTTACAAGACGTAAAAGATTTTTATAAGAAATGGTACGTACCAAACAATGCTACTTTAGTCTTGTCTGGAGATATAGATATTGCACAAGCTACAGAATGGGTTCACAAATATTTTGATGAAATACCAAAAGGAAAAGAAGAAATACCTGCATTGACTAAAAGACCTGGTATTGTTAAAGAAACCAAGTTTTTATATTACGAAGATAACTTTGCCAGAGTTCCGCAATTAACAATGGTTTGGCCAACTGTAGAGCAATACAATCCGGACTCTTATGCACTAGATGTGTTGTCTCAATATTTAACAGATGGTAAATCAGCCCCTCTTAATCAAGTTTTAGTTGATGATTTAAAATTGACTTCTAGAACAGGTATGTACAGTAGAAATTCTGAATTGGCAGGTGAAATTCAAATTTCTATCCGAGCTTTTAACAATGTAAAACTAGACGATGTAAAAGCTGGAGTTGAAAAAGGATTGGCTAAGTTTGAAACTGAAGGAATTTCAGAAAAAGATTTAAATAGAATTAAAGCAGGTCAGGAAACTAATTTTTACGCAAGTCTTTCTAGCGTTTTAGGTAAAGGAACCAACCTTGCATCTTATAACACCTATTTGGGCAACCCAGGCTTTGTAACAGAAGATATTAAAAGAACACTATCTGTAACTACAGAAGATGTAATGCGTGTTTATAATAAATATATAAAAAATAAAAATTATATAGCAACCAGTTTTGTTCCTAAAAGTAGTGCCGAATTAGCAGTAACAAATTCTCAATTAGCAGATGTTGTTGAAGAAAAAATTGTAACAGGTGCAGAAGAAAATTTTGATGCTAAAATTGCTGCAACGTACGAGAAAACACCTTCTTCTTTTGACAGAAGTGTAGAACCAAATTATGGTGAAACCCCTTCTTTAGCAGTTCCTAAAGTATACGAAAGTAGTTTAAAAAATGGTTTAAAAATCTTTGGAATTGAAAATGATGAAGTGCCTTTAGTTCGTTTTAATATAACAATAGATGGAGGCCAATTATTAGAATCTATGGATAAATTAGGTGTTGCTAACTTAACTGCAGATTTATTAAATAAAGGAACCAAAAACAAAAGTGTAAAAGAATTAGAAGAAGCTATTCAAGAATTAGGCGCTTCTATTTATGTCTATTCAGATGTTGAAAACATAACTTTAAGCGGAACAACTTTAGCCAAAAACTATGATAAAACATTGGCTTTAGCCCAAGAAATTTTATTAGAACCAAGGTTCGATGAAAACGAATTCTATTTACTAAAAAAGGCAACCATTGCTAATTTACGTCAGCAAGAAGCAAGCCCTAATTCTGTAGCAAGCAATGCGTACAATGAGTTAATTTATGGAAAAGAAAACATCCGTTCTAAAAATATTTTAGGAACTACAACATCCGTAGAAACAATTTCATTAGAAGATTTAAAAAACTATTACAACAAATACATTTCTCCTTCTGTAGCAAAAATGTTAATTGTGGGAGATATTTCTAAAGAAAAAGTAATTGCTTCTTTAGAAACTTTAAATACTAATTGGAAAGCTAAAGAAGTTACAATTCCAACTTACATAACACCAGAAACACCAACTAAACCTACTGTTTATTTTTATGATATTCCGAATGCAAAACAATCTGTTATACAGTTTGGCACACCCGCTTTAGCGGCAACTGATAAAGATTTTTATGCCGCTTCTGTGATGAATTATATTTTAGGTGGTGGTGGTTTTGCTTCTCGTTTAACACAAGAATTACGTGAAGGAAAAGGATATACATACGGAATTGGCTCTAGGTTTTCTGGTACAAAAGCAAAAGGTGCTTTTACCATTTCTAGCAGTGTAAGAACTAATGTTACTTTAGAATCTGCTCTATTGGTAAAGCAAATTCTAGAAGAATACCCAACTACTTTTTCTGATAAAGATTTAGAAACTACAAAAAGTTTCTTAATTAAAAGTAACGCAAGAGCTTTTGAAACCTCTAGAGCAAAATTAAATATGTTGTCTAATATTAGCGATTATGGTTGGAGTGCAGATTATGTAAAAGAGCAAGAAAACACCGTTAATAACATGACCAAAGAACAAATTACAGCATTGGCTAACAAATATGTAAATCCTAATAAAATGATTTGGTTAGTTGTTGGTGATGCAAAAACACAATTAGAAAGAATGAAAGAATTAGGGTACGGAGAACCAATTTTATTAAATAAAACACAGAGAATTAAAAATTAAATTTAAGATAATTCCATAGAAAAGCCCCAATTTCAACTTTAAAATTGGGGCTTTTCTTATTCTTAAATTAATTATTTTAAGCAAAAAAAACTTAATAGCCTTACTACTACATAAATAGCTTAAAAATGAATACTAATTAATACCATTGATTACTTACTACTTTAATTTCTTCTTTTGCATCGGCTATCATTTGATTCGATTTGTCTGCATACTCTATCATACCAAACTTATTGATAGCTTGAGCAGGAATTCCAAGAAAATTAAATGCTGTTATTAAAAAAGGAGTCGCAAAATTAACACTTTTATAAGGCTCTATTCCAAAATCACTACCACTTGTCATTAATATCAAAGCTTTTGTGTTTTCACAAAACCCTTTAATTCCAGTTTCAGTATATCCAAAAGTTTTTCCAGCCTGTATAACTGCATCAAACCACGCTTTTACGGTTGCAGGAACTGAAAAATTATACATAGGGCTTGCCAAGACAACAAAATCGGTATCCAATAATTGTTGCATCATTTTATCATTTTTAGCTAAAACTTTCTGTTCTTCATCAGTAAGCTCTACACCTCCAAAATTTCTATTTACATAAAGATTCAAATTTTCTTTTAATAATAAATCTGGCGCTTCTTCTGCCAAGTCAATAAATGTTATTGTTGTTTTTTCTTGATTATTTTCGATAAAGAAATCAAGCATTTTTTTTGTATTTGAATTCTCTCTTGGAGTGTAACTTAAAATTAGTGTTTTTTTCATTTTAATATCCTTTTATTAAGATTCACAAATTTATAGTAAATTTGCTATACAAAGTATATCACTATACTAAAAGATAGTAGTATACTTTAGTATAGTGGCTAATCTAAATAAATCTAAAGATGAACAAAAAAAAGACTGAAACGGATATTTACACACCTACAGAATGTAAAAAATTTATTCTTCCTGTTCGAGATGTCATAGATATCATTGGTGGAAAATGGAGATTACCAATTATTATAGCTCTTTCTTTTAAAATTCACAGATTTAAAGAATTAGAACGTCAAATTGAAGGAATAACTCCAAGAATGTTATCTAAGGAATTAAAAGAATTAGAAATAAATGGACTAATAAACAGAGAGGTATTTAATACAATACCTGTTTCTGTTGAATATAGTCTTACGGATTATGGAAAATCTTTAGATAAAGTAATTGAAACGATGAGAGACTGGGGATTAACTCATAGAGACAAAATAAAGAATGAATAAAAAAACGATTTCATATCATTAGAACTGCATGCTATTTGATAGCAACATTATCAGAAATTAAGCAACATAGAATTATAATGATCTTGAACCGATTGAATAATATAAGACTTATCTAAATTCAAACCTTTTACATCCTTTATTTTATTAAATTCTCGCATATTAGTATCGCCCCACAAACTGAATTCTATAATTATAGGAGTTAAACGAATTCCTTTTTCTGTTAACAAATAAATATTCTCTTTTTTATTTTTAGGTATTTTTATCTTAGATATCAATTTATAAGATTCCAATAATTTTAATCGTGCAGACAAAATACTCGGAGCTATACTTTCGTCCGAATCAGATATTTCTTTGAATGTCTTTTTATGTTTAATTAACATATCTCGTATAATTAACAAAGACCATTTATCTCCTATAACATCTAATGTAGAAGAGATTGGACAACCAGAACGAAATTCTTTTTTCATTTTCAACAGATTATTACTTTCAATTCGAAAGTAATTATTATTTTTGCTTTCAATTCAATAGCAAAAATACAAAATTTAAAACAAAAACTATGTTAGCAGGACATTTTACCACCGCATTAATTGCCAAACAAAAGTTCCCTAAAGGAACATTACTTTATTTTTTAATCATATCACAATTACAAGATTTATTGTGGTTTACCTTCCATTATTTAGGTCTTGAAGTTACTGAACCAAGTGATGCTTTTGATGCCACTTTAAGTAATATGGCTGTAGATATGTTATATAGCCATGATTTAGCACCTTTATTATTCTGGCTAGCTATTGCATTTATATTTGGAAAATTATTATTTAAAAGTACACAAATAGGATTAGTCAGTATGGCTTTGGTATTGGTACATTTTATATTAGACTTCTTTTCTGGTCATATGCATCATCTGTTTGGATCTGGCACAATGGACGCTGGTCTTGGTTTATATGCTTCCAACGTATATTTAGCTATTTTTATAGAAATAATATTCATCATTGGATCACTTTTATATTTCTTTAAAGGAGAGGCAAAAAAAGGAATTATACGAACCACTAAAAACAGAGTTGCTATAATTTCTGTTTTCGCTTATGGAATTGTTTTTATGTCACTAATTGCAACACGTTCTTTTAGAGAAATTTTAAGTATACCAGCATTTGATTTAGGTTTTAACACCAATATGCCTGTCCTTATTTTTACTTATGTAGCAATGCTTTATTGCTTATATTATTTTCTACCTAAATTTAATACAACAAAATAATAATGAGAGTATTAAATACTAAAGAAATCTTTTAAGATGTATCTAAGTTTTTAAAAGCTAACTGTGTTCACTGCTGATAGAATACATTTTATCCATTTTACATCATTAAAGTTGGTAGCAATTTTATAGGCAGATAACATAAATAAATAAACAAAAAATAATACTTTATACTTTTAGCACCTAATTTTACGCTAGCATATAATAGCTATTTTACACTGTAAATTCAATAAAAATGAAATCATACAATTCAAATATCGCTTGGAAAGAAATAAACGCTTTACTTCCCTTCGACTTTCAAATTAAAGAAAATAACCATCCGGTAGAAGAATCTTGGGATTGGAAAGGCAATCAAATTCATCTTGACCGGTATCCAAATTCAAAATCAGAATATCGAATTTTTCTTCATCACGGAGTTGGAACAAACGGTAGACAGATGAATATGATTTTGGGACATAAATTAGCAGAACTGGGCTATGATGTTGTTGCTATGGACAACTTAGGCTACGGAATGACCGAAGTAAACCAGAAAGATATTACCTACGATAATTGGGTTCATTGCTTTGCAGACTTCGTTAATGAAGAAACCAAACGAGATTATAAAAAGCCCGTTCTTTACGGATTAAGTGCAGGCGGAATGCTTTGCTACAATTCCGCTTGTCATATGGACGAAGTTCACGGAATAATAGGAATGTGTTTTTTAAAAAATGACGATAAAGAAGTAGGTAAAGCAACTGCAAAATTTGGTTGGTCTAATTGGTTTCTTTTTCCAATTGCTAACCTTTTAATAAAAATGGGTATAAAACGAGTACCATTTCCAATGAAAGCTGCCTCTAAGATGAATGCTTTAACAAACAATAAACAAGCGTTAAAAATTTTCTTAGAAGACAATGCATCAGCAGGGGCAAATATACAATTGCAATTTTTGTATGATTATACTCACTATAATTTACCTATTCCGGTAGCTGAATTTGACAAATGTCCTATCCTTTTAACACAGCCAGAAAAAGATAATTGGACACCTTTACACTTAAGCGAAATTTCAATGAAAGGAATAAAAGCACCTTACACTGTAAAGATTCTAAAAGGTGGTGGTCATTACCCAATGGAAGAAACCGCATTAAATGAATTATTAAAATATAGTAATGAGTTTATAAAAAATCTAAATTAAAGACCGGCTAATAGCAATCTATATAAAGAATGCTACGCTTCATGTACTAAACGGTAACGAAACTAAAAATTAGCAACAACAAAAAACGAACTCTCACAAGTTCGTTTTTTTTATATAAAATATTTCATAAAATCTATTCAAACAAAACTGCTCCAGAAGCAGCAACAGATCTATCAATTTATAATAGAACATTTATATCATTATAATTTGTTTTATCTACCTAACTATAGAATTAATAATTGCAACAAAATGTAACGGTCGTTAAAATAGATAAGAAAATGAAGATTAAAAAAACTTAACAAGGAAAAATTATAAGAAACTATAGTACAGTAAAACGAATGTAGAAAACATGCTAACATCAACTTAAAAACAACTAATTTAGTTTGTTTCTAAGTTTTTAAAAAGCGAACTTCTTTAACTTCTGATATAAAACATTGAAACGATTTCATACCATTAGAGTTAACGAAACCGAAAATTCGACCACAAACAAAAAAAACGAACTCTCACAAGTTCGTTTTTTTTATATAAAATATTTCGTAAAATCTATTCAGACAAAGCCGCACCAGAAGCAGCAACAGATCTATCAATTTTACGCATTAAACCCTGTAACACTTTACCCGGTCCAACCTCAACAAATTCTGTACCACCATCAGCAATCATTGCTTGTATACATTGTGTCCATTTTACTGGTGCCGTTAATTGTGCTATTAAATTATCTTTAATTTCTTCCGGACTCGTAACTGCCTTTGCAACCACATTCTGATACACAGCACACGTAGGCTTACTAAAAGTAGTCGCTTCAATTGCAGCTGCTAATTCAGCTCTTGCAGGCTCCATCATTGGCGAGTGAAACGCACCACCAACAGGTAATAATATAGCTCTCTTTGCTCCTTTTTCAGTTAAAACAGCACACGCTTTTTCCACCGCAGCAATTTCACCAGAAATAACCAATTGCCCAGGACAATTATAATTTGCAGCAACCACTACTCCATCTATTTCTGCACACGTTTCTTCCACAATAGTATCTGCCAAACCTAAAACTGCCGCCATTGTACTTGGTGCAGCTTCACACGCTTTTTGCATTGCCAAAGCACGTTTAGAAACCAATTTTAAACCATCTTCAAAAGTTAAAACTCCGTTTGCAACCAAGGCAGATAATTCTCCTAAAGAATGTCCTGCAACCATTTCTGGTTTAAAAGAATCTCCTAAAACTTTCGCTAAAATTACCGAGTGTAAAAAGATTGCAGGCTGCGTAACTTTCGTTTCCTTTAATTGCTCAGCAGTTCCTTCAAACATAATATCTGTAATCGAGAACCCTAAAATCTTGTTTGCTTTTTCAAAGTATTCTTGCGCCAATGCAGACTTTTCGTATAAATCCAATCCCATTCCTGTAAATTGCGCCCCTTGACCCGGAAAAATATATGCTTTCATAAAATATGTATTTTAGTAACTATTTATTCTTTTAATTGGCTGCAAAAATAATCATTTTTATTTGAAGCTAATCCCGCTAGGAGTTTATCTTGAGCCTCGTCGAAAGGCACTCGCTTTTTTGTAAAAACAAAAAGAGCTCAAACAATTGCTTCAATCGGGGCTAAACCACTTAAAAGACCTATTGTAAAACTAAAAAATCTATTTTTTTTTATTAACTTCACCTCTTTAAATTGAATAATAGAACACATTAACCTTAATTTAACAAGAATTGGAATCATTTTTGTAATCAACTAAAAAACATTTCGTCTATACTAATAGAAATTATATAAAAATGAAAAAAATACTTTTAACACTAGTTACTCTTTTTACTTTATCACAAGTAAACGCACAAACATCAATTTTTAACAGCTTATTGCAACAGCACGTTACCAAAAGCGGAATTGTAGATTACAAATCATTAAAAAAAGAGGAAGCTAAATTAGACAGCTACATTTCTTATTTAGAAAAAACAACACCAACTAGTTCTTGGTCTACCAATAAACAAAAAGCATTTTGGATGAATGCATACAACGCATACACCATTAAAATTATTTTAGATAATTATCCTCTAAAAAGCATTACAGACATCAAACAAAAAGGAAAAACTGCTTGGAAAACTCCTTTTGCAATAGTAGGCGGAAAAACATATACTTTAGATGATATTGAACATACCATTTTACGTAAAAATTTATTTGACCCAAGAATTCATGTAGGTGTAAATTGTGCTTCTGGTTCTTGTCCTAAATTAGGAAACGAAGCTTTTACAGAAGAGAATGTAGATGCAACCTTAGATAAACTAATAAAAGGTTTTGTAAACGACCCTACGAGAAATAAAATTTCTGCTAAAAAAATTCAAATCTCATCAATTTTCGATTGGTTTAAAGAAGATTTTACTAAAAAAGGTTCAATTATCGATTTTTTAAACAAATACTCAGAAACTAAAATAAACCCGAAAGCAAAAATTAGTTATCTAAAATATGATTGGACTTTAAACGGAAAATAATATTTTTAATTTTCATATAAAACATCAAAAATAAGTATGCCGTTGCACATTAAATAAAATTTGCAAGAACCATACCCCACAACAAAGAACTTGGAAACAAGTTCTTTGTCTATTATAAAAGGATTTGACAATTGTATAAAACAAAAAAAACTTTAACTTTATAGCTTTATATAAGCTGACTTACCTTTTAAGAATACTCTAAAAAAATCGCTATAGAAATTAAAGTCAAATAACACTTACCAAAGGAATACCTATAAAATGAAGAAAATTTTAATTCTTTTTCTACTAATAACATCAACACTAACTGCACAAAAAAAGTTAGATAAATTGTTAAACAAATTCAACAAGAACAATGTTCCTTATATTTCTGTAGATACATTAGCAACTACAAAAACTTTTCTTTTAGATGCTAGAGAAGAAAAAGAATATAAAGTCAGTCATTTAAAAAATGCTATTCTTGTAGGTTTTGATCATTTTAATATCACTAAAACTTTAGAGAAACTGCCAAAAGACAAAAGTGCAAAAATTGTTGTGTATTGTTCATTAGGCATTCGTTCAGAAATTGTTGCGCATCAATTAATTGAAAAAGGGTATACGAATGTTTTTAATTTATATGGCGGAATTTTTGAGTGGAAAAACAATAATTATCAAGTCATTGATACTTTAGGTAACCAGACAGAAAAAATACATACTTTTAATAAAGAGTGGAGCAAATGGCTTTTTAAAGGAGAGAAGGTTTATTAAAAAGTAATCCGTTTTAGTATACAGTTTTCACTGTTGTAATTTTTAAAATAAGTTTGCAGTATACAGTAACAGTTTTCTGTGATCACTCTTTTGTTAAAATAAAAATAGGTTAAAATATAATTCTTACTACATTAAAAACTTAGTCTATGTTTCTAAGTGATGAAAACTTGATACATTAATGGAAAATAAAATAAAAAGTGAAAACTTACTCCTAATCTTCACCAGAAACCCAGAATTAGGCAAAGCAAAAACACGTTTGGCTAAAACCGTTGGTGATGAGAAAGCTTTAGAAATCTATAAATTCTTATTAGATAAAACGAAAGAAATAACCTCTAAAGTAACATCTGATAAAGCTGTTTATTATTCTGTAAAAATTAGAGAAAATGATATTTGGGATGCAAAAAGCTATCAAAAACACCAACAAGTAGGAGAAGATTTAGGCATTAGAATGTTAAATGCTTTTAAAAATAGTTTTGCCGCGGGGTATCAAAAAGTTATGATTATTGGTAGCGATTTATTTGATTTAACCTCAGAAAATATAGAAAATGCATTCCAACAACTAGACTCTAATGACGTGGTTTTAGGACCTGCAGAAGACGGTGGTTATTATCTTTTAGGAATGAATGCTTTACAAGAAGATATCTTTAAAAATAAAGACTGGGGAACGGCTTCAGTTAGAAAAGATACATTAATAGATTTACAAGATAAAGCAGTATTTTTGTTAAAAGAACTAAATGATGTGGATGTTTTTGAAGATATTGAGCATCATTCTGCATTTCAACAATTTTTACAATAACAAATTTCCCTAGAATTCAGTCCAGAAGGGAATATAATTTAGGTCTCGACTGCGCTCGACCAGACAACAAAATGAAAAAACAACAATTACAAGAAACCATCGATTTTTTAAAATCAAACGGAATTACAAATCCAGAAATAGGAATTGTTTTAGGAACAGGATTAGGGAAATTAGTAAATGAAGTTGCTATTGAAAAAGAAATTCTGTATTCAGAAATACCAAATTTTCCAGTGGCAACGGTAGAGTTTCATTCTGGTAAATTAATTTACGGAGAATTGTCTGGCAAAAAGGTAATTATAATGGCAGGTCGTTTTCATTTATATGAAGGCTACAATGCTTGGGAAGTAACTTACGGAATTAGAACCATGCACGGTTTAGGCATTAAAAACCTACTAATTTCTAATGCTTCAGGAGCCATTAACTTATCTTATAAAAAAGGAGAGTTAATGCTAATTGAAGATCATATTAATTTGCAAGGAAGTTCTCCTTTAGCTTTTAAAGGAGCCAATAATTTTGGAAATATTTTTGCAGATATGTTAGCTCCATATTCCGAAGAAATAAATAGTAAAATTATTAAGATTGCCAAAGAGCAAAACATTTTATTACACAAAGGCATTTACACCAGTGTATTAGGCCCACAATTAGAAACAAGAGCCGAATATAGAATGTTGCAAATTTTAGAAACAGATGCAGTTGGTATGAGTACGGTACCTGAAGTTATTGTTGCAAAACAACTGAATTTACCTTGTGCAGCCATTTCTGTGTTAACGGATGAATGTGATCCTAAAAATTTACAATCTGTAGATATTTCAGAAATTATAGCTATTGCAGGTGAAGCAGAACCTAAAATGATTGCATTGTTTAAGGAAGTTATAAAAGTGATATAGTTTAATTTAAACAAAATTAGAGTACGTTAGCCCCTTCACAGGTTTTAAAAACCTGAAGGGACAATATTACCAACATAATGAACAAATACCTAGATATCATAAAAAACTCTTATTCCGGTTATTGGAATTACGTAAAACAATCTGTTTTAATGGAACTCAATTGGGAGAACTATTTCTATGGATTAATAATAATATCTTTAGTTGTCTGGGGATTAGAAGCTATTTTTCCTTGGCGAAAAAACCAATCATTATTTAGAAAAGACTTTTGGTTAGACACCTTTTATATGTTCTTTAATTTCTTTTTACTAAATTTAATTGTCTTCATTGCCTTATCAAATTCGGTTGCAGAATTGTTTAATGATATTTTAGGAATTATAGGTTTATCTATTGCTGATTTTCAATTATTAGAAATTAATAAACTGCCATTTTTTCTACGTATTTTTATCTTTTTTATTGTGGTAGATTTTGTACAATGGTGGACACACAGATTATTACATACTTTTGAGTTTCTTTGGAATTTTCATAAAGTGCATCACTCTGTAAAAGAAATGGGGTTTGCGGCACACTTACGTTATCACTGGATGGAACCTGTAGTTTACAGTTCATTAAAATACATTCCGTTAGCAATTATTGGTGGATTTTCTGCAAAAGATGTTGCCCTTGTTCACTTTTTTAACATTTTTATTGGCCATTTAAACCACGCAAATATCAATTGGGATTATGGTTGGTTAAAATACATTTTAAACAATCCCAAAATGCACATTTGGCATCACGTAAAAGTATTACCAGAAGACAGAAAAAACGGTGTAAACTTCGGAATTACATTAAGCATTTGGGATTACATTTTTAAAACAAACTACATTCCGTATTCAGGTAGAGACATTGAGTTAGGCTTTGAGGGGGATGACGAATTTCCAAAAAACTTCATTGAACAAGAAATATATCCTTTAGGAAAAAAGTAACCCTTTTTGTATCTTTATTGCCTTAAAAAAACATAAATATGAAATATATTAAAATACTTTTTTTACTCCTATTTGTCCAGGTTTCTGCACAACAAGGTGGTATGTGGATTCCGTCTCTTTTAGAGGGGATGAACGAACAAGAAATGACTTCTTTAGGAAGTAAATTAAGTGCAAAAGACATTTACGATGTAAACAATTCTAGTTTAAAAGATGCCATTGGGCATTTTAATGGTGGCTGTACTAGTGAAATTATTTCTCCAAAAGGTTTAATTTTAACAAATCATCATTGTGGTTTTGGTCAAATTCAAGCACATTCTACCTTAGAAAATGATTATTTAAAAGATGGTTTTTGGGCTATGAATTTAGAACAAGAATTACCTAACCCCGGTTTATATATAGAGTTTATAGTTCGTATTGAAGATGTTACAGACAGTGTTCTTGCAGGTGTAAATGACTCTTTAACTGAAAAAGAAAAACAATCTATCATTACAAAAAACAGCAATGCTTTACAAAAAACAATAACCAAAGAAGCTTGGCAACAAACCAAAGTAAAATCCTTTTTTCAAGGAAATCAATTCTTTTTATTTGTAACAGAACGCTTTGAAGACATTCGTTTAGTTGGTGCACCACCTACAAATATTGGTAAATTTGGTAGCGATACAGACAATTGGGTTTTTCCTAGACATACTGGAGACTTTTCTATGTTCAGAATTTATGCAGATGCAAATAATCGTCCTGCAACATACAGTAAAGACAATGTACCTTATACACCAAAACACTTTTTACCAATTTCTTTAGACGGTGTAGAAGAAGGAGATTTTACCTTAGTATTTGGTTTCCCTGGAACTACAGATGAGTATTTACCTGCCGCTGCAATTAAGCACATTACAGAAGAATATAACCCAACAAATATTGCCATTAGAGAGGCTGCTTTAAAGGTTATTGATGAAAAAATGAAATCTAGTGATGATATTCGTATAAAATATGCGTCTAAACAAGCTAGAATTGCCAATGCTTGGAAAAAGTGGATTGGTGAAAATTTAGGAATTCAAAAAAGTAATGCTGTAGAAAAAAGGCTAGCCTTTGAAACTACATTTACAAATGCTTTAGCAGAAAAAAACTTAATGGAAAAGTATGGGAATATTCTTCCTGAATTTGACCGTTTGTACGCCGATTTTGCACCTATAAATATTAAAAGAAGAAACTTTATTGAAGTCTTTTTAATTACAAATGAGCTGATGACCATGACGTTTAGAGCGTATCAGTTTGAGCAAGCTATTGCCAAAGATCCAAAGTCTTTTGATAAAGCAAAAACATACATAAAAAACACCTTAAAAGGGATTCATAAAAATTATGATGTTGGTGTAGATAAAGGCGTTTTTGAAAATGTAATGCCTTTTATAAATGAAGATGTAGATGCTACTATTTATGAAAAATCGGCTTTTACAAACTTAGATTCTGCTTTAAAATTATTTAAAGGAAACCCTAAAAAAGTGCTTAAAAACCTAAATAACGATGCTGCTTATCAATATGCAAAACCAATGATTGCCGCTTTTTATAATGATCTAAACAGAGAATATCAGCTAAAAAACGAACCTATTGTAGCCTTACAAAAAACCTATATGAAAGCATTGATGGAAGCTTTACCAAATGCGCGTTATTTTCCGGATGCAAATAGTACTTTACGTGTAACTTACGGGCAAGTAAGAGGGTATTCGCCAAGAGACGCTGTGTATTATAACCCTGTTAGTTATTTAGATGGAGTAATTGAAAAATACATTCCAGGAGATTATGAATTTGATGTTCCAGAAAAATTACGTGAACTTTATAAAACTAAAAATTATGGGCAATATGCAGATAAAAACGGGAAAGTTCCGGTTTGCTTTTTAGGTACAAATCATACTACAGGTGGTAATTCTGGAAGCCCTGCAATAGATGCTGAAGGAAACTTAATCGGCTTAAATTTTGACAGAGTTTGGGAAGGAACTATGAGTGACATGAACTACGATCCTGAAATTTGTAGAAACATTATGGTAGATGCTAGATATATATTATTTATTGTAGATAAATATGCGGGAGCTACTCATTTAATTGATGAAATGACATTAGTACACCCGAAGAAAAATAAATAACTAAACTATTATTAAATATTAAAAAAGGTTTAAGAAACATGAAAACAAATGTTTCTTAAACCTTTTTTTGTGTTGAAAAATCAGTGTATTCCTGTCACTAAATAGTAAAATTCCACATAGAAGGTTTCGAAGTCGTTCCTTTTTGAGGTGACTTAATACACTAACACATTCTAAAAAAAAGAATTGGAACTATGAGATTCCTCTTCGTTCCTCATTCGGAATGACAATTATAACTATTTAAAACAATAAAGGTTTTACTTATTTCTTCCTTTTTCATCAGGGTATAAACTTGGTAAATCTTCACTTTGTACAAACTCTTTTGTATCAATATTTAAGCCTGTTACTTTACCTTTAAAAGCAGCTCCAGTATCTACATTCCAAACATTAGCAATATTCATTGGGTTAGGGTTATTATAATTGGTGGTTGGTGTGTGCCCAATGTAAATTTCTTTATAATGCTGTATTCTTTTAGGATAAAAAACAGACTCTTTTTCAATCGTTTTATCTAGCCCTAAAAGCATTTCCCACAAAGACCTATCTAAGTACAACAACTCTTTAAATTCCTCTTTTTCTACTCCGTGCATAGAAGTAAAACCCGCATGTAAAAATAACCTGTTTTCTGTATCTATATAATGTAGAGGTAAATTATCAAAAAAAGCAACATGTTTTTGTTTTTCTTCCGCAGAAAAACCCTCATAACTCTCCATGGTTTCTTTACCGCCATGCATAAACCAAGAGGAATTTACATCATTAGCATCTTTTAGCCAGTTCTGGCACCAAACATCATGGTTTCCTTTGATAAAAATACAATCGAATTTTTGAGATAATTCTATTAAAAACTGAATAACTTGTGCAGATTCACTCCAACCATCTACATAGTCTCCCATGAAAATAATTTTATCACCATCTTTTAATTCAAGCTTATTTAATACCTGAAGTAATGCTTTTAAGCCTCCATGAATGTCTCCTATTGCAAAAGTTCTCATCTTAATTTTATTTTTTAGCAAAACTAAGTGTTTCTCTTTAAGAAGTAAGAAAGTAATATTAAATTTAGATTAAAAATATTGTCCTATTCCAAAAACTAAACCTCCTTTAGATTGCCCTGGATTGTTAGAAACTCTAAATCCATAATCGATTCTAAAAGTAGCATTGTATATTTTTTTACTGATAAAACGCAGACCAATACCAGAATAGGCTTTTATATTTTTACTTTTAAAAAAGTCATTAAATTTACCTCCTGGATTTCTCCAAGAACCAAAATCTGTAAAAACATTGGTCTGAATTGCCAACCATTTTTTGTCTACAACAGTATACCTATATTCTGTATTCCAGAGAAGTACGCCGGTTCCTCTATCTACTAAAATACCAACTCCTCTTAAATTAATATTATTATCTAAAGCAAAGGGAGCAAAAGGTGTATTCTCATTAGATGCTAAACCAAAACGCAATCTATTAGCCCAATTTCCTTTTTCTTTTATTCTTTTATAATAGAAAAAATCGTTCCAAGCAATTAAAAAATCATTCTGAAAAGCAGTACTAGAAGTTACAAACTGTGTATATAAAACACTTTTAAAACCACTTACATATTGGTAATAGTAATCTAAATCGTTATACGTATATACTAATTTAAATAACGTTTTATCTAGATCTAAATTTTGTGGAATTGATGCATCTGTTACTCCTGATAAATATTGGTATTTTTCATTAAAGAAATTTACCCCAAAATTAAATTGATTTTTCAGGTTTATTTGATACAAGCCTAATACTTCAAAAGAAGTGTTGTTGTACAAGTAATTTGCAGTTTTGTTGCCAAAGTACAATGGTTCTTCACTTTTCCAGTTTTGATGGTTTAAAGCTATTCCCCATTTTCTAGAAAACAAATTAGGGGCTTTAAAATTGATGCCATAAGAATCGAATCCGTTGTTTTGATAAAACCCACCAAAGGTGATATTTCTTCCTAAAAAATTATAGTCATACAAACCTAATTTATAAGAAAACTGACTGTTTGTAGTTGTCCATAAGTTAACTTCTGGTATGAGTGTAAAGTTTTCTTCAATATGTATATACACCTTATAAAGATGATCTTGAGATTGAAACACTTGATAATAGGCATGACTAACTGCTGGTAATCTTTTTAAAAAAACGATATCTTTTTCTATCGCTATAGAATCTAAAGCGGTTCCTTTTTTTGTATGAATAAGGTTTTGAATAAAGGATTCTTTGATTTTTTTTATCCCTTTAATTTTAACATCAACAATTATATTCTCTTGCGAGAATACAAAAGATGCTATGGATAAAAATAGAAAAAAAAGACTTTTTTTTAAGATCACTATTCTACTGTAAATGTTTTCTGAATAACCAAATTTACCCAATTATCTGCACTTAATCCCATTACAGTTATTTTATATTCTGCATCAAAAATTAAATCTGCCGGAGTTTCTAGGTTAATCTTATCAATTACATTAGCATCTACATAATATTGAAATGTTTTTTCTTCTGTAAATGTACCCGATAAAAAATTGTCTTCTTTATCTGTAACTACTTGAAGATACTTAACATTCTCTACAAAAGTTCCGTCTAACCAAGTAAATTTAGGCATTAACCTTTCTGAAGTTTCTATAGTAATATCTGTTAACCATTCTGTTGGTCTTGTTTGAATTTTAATTTTTATAGGATCTGATTTATATAATTTATCATCAATAATAAACGTAACAATACACCAACTGTCATTTGTATCTGTTCTAGAATATCTTCTAAGTGCACCATCAAAAGTAGCCTGGTCTGTTATTTTTTTTCTTCGGTAATTAGATAAATCAGTTTCATCTACTGCAAGGTTATCGGTTTCATAATACCTCATATCAGACGCTCCAACCAAAGGATTGTAATAAATATAAGAAAGGCTTGTAGACCCACTACTACTTGCCCCAAAGGCAGTTGCTTTCTCTATTGTTTTGGTTGCATTAAAATCTAAATATTCTTCTAAATTTCTTGTAATAAAACTTTCTTGAATAACCGTATTCACCCAATTATCTTTACTAACAGCCATCATGGTAAATAGATATTCGGTATCTGCTACTAAATTAACGGGAGTTAATGGCACATTTATATTATTTACAACATTAGTCGTATCAAAATATGTGAATATTTTATCTAAAGTATAGGTTCCAGAAACAAATGTATCGTCTTCTTTTTCTGAAATTACTTCAAAATATATTGCATTATCTGTAACTCCAAAATCTGACCAAGTAAATGTTGGTTTTAATGTTTCTGGAAATTTAATAGTTACTGCGTTTGTCCAACTTGTTGGTTTTGTTTCATTTTTTAAACGAATTGGATTCGATTTATGTAATTCTCCGTCTAACATATAAGTAACCAAACACCAATTCTCATTATCTCCAGACCTTGCAAAACGCTCTAACTTCCCTCCAAAAACAGCTGTTTTTGTTAAATTTTTTCTTCTGTACTTAGAAAAATCCTGATTATCAATATTTAAACTATCTGCTTCATAATACCTAATATCTGTTGCGCCTGCTTCTGGATAATAAAAAATATAAGACAAATTAGTGTTTCCGCTTGCACTTGCTGCACATGCAATAACATTACCTAAATCAGTATTAGATGTAGCGGTTATATATTCTTGTAAATTTCTTGGTACAGTAATATCAGTATCTTCTGTACAAGAGAAGAAAAAAAGAGAAACAAAAATGATAATCAACAAATTTTTAACAGTCATATATCTTTAAATTTTAATCGTAAGAATTGGTAAGGTAGAATGATTTGCAATATCCTCGGCAATACTACCTGCAAAAATATGAGATAATCCTTTTCTACCATGCGTACTTACAGAAATTAAATCTGCGCCTACTGTATTAGAGAAGTTAAGAATACCTTTTTCTATCGTTCTATCGCAAACAAAGTTTACGTTAATCATTCTATCTGTATTTCCTTCTGCCTTCATTAAAAAATTATTTGCCAAAGAAGCCATTTCCGAAGTTGTTTTAAATTCTTCATTGGGCAAGTTTACATATAAAATATGTTTGCGTGCATTTAAAAAATCTACTAATTTTAACATGCTTTTAAAAGCAGGTATTCCTTCTTCAGAAAAATCTGTTGCCACCACAATATCTGCAAAATCGGTATTGGTTATTTCATTCTTAATAATTAAAACAGGTAAATCTGCAAATCTGACTACTTTTTCTGTGTTAGAACCTACAAAAAATTCTTTTAGCCCACTTACACCGTGAGATCCCATAATAATTATATCTGCCTTTACTTTTTCTCCAATAGCATTTATTTCACTAAAAACTTTAAAATGCTTAATAATAGGCACCACTTTTACACCTTCTAAATACTCTTTTACAAGAAAATCTTTAAACTTTTTTTCTGCTAATTTTAAAAAATAGATTGCTTTTTCTTGTTGATTGTTTTCACTTTCTGTTAAAGATAGTTCTTGTAAATCTAACATATGTAAAGCATAAATAGTAGCATTATTTTTTTTTGCTAATAATGCTGCGGCTTTTAAAGCATACTCAGAGTGTTTAGAAAAATCTATAGGAACAATTATTTTTTTCATAATAGTGGTTTATTAGTTATGGTTACAAAGTTACTATCTAAACTTAAAAAGATATAAGATATTCGTCATGTTTTGTTCTTTTTAGTCTTGTTTATACAACTTTCTAAGCACAACTTCTGCTGGTTTATTTTGAGGGGTAAATCTATTATCTTTCTCCCCACCTACTTTAGCGTGTGTATGAAACCATTTCCAAATAAAACCACCTGCAAACCAATCTTCTTTCCAAAACTGATTATGTATTGCTTGCAACCCATTTACCTGCCCTTGCATATTTACCTGCCCTTCTACTCTATTTGCATCCCAAGGTTCTTTACCTGTAAAATCTACACTTCTATACCCAAATTCTGTAAATAAAATAGGTTTGTTAAATTGCTTTTGTATCTGTGTAATTACTTTTTTATGAGGTTGCCAACCTAACTCGAAATCTTTTACCGATGGCGTTTTTTTATCACTTAAAGGAAAATAAGCATCAATACCAATGTAGTCTAAATCTGCCCAAAAGGGAACTCGTTTAAATTCGTCCCAATTAGCAGCATACGTTAGTTTGCCTTTGTAAACTTCTCTAATTTTAACAATTAATTCTTTCCAATAAGTAGGTCTTTGAAGTACAAATTGCTCTAATTCTGTTCCTATACACAAAATATCTGCTTTTAAATTTTGTGCAGCTTTTGCGTAGGTTAAAATAAAATCTGAATAGGTGTCTTCTAAAATAGTCCAATTTTCATCAGAATTCATTTCTATAAGTCCTGTAAATTCTCCTTTCCAAACCCAAATCTGGGGCTTTACCATGATTTTTACATCTGCTGTCTGAAAATTTTTTGCATACTGATGCAATCCGTTTTTAGTTTCACCAAACCATTGCCTGTCATTGTTATGAATTACCGTTGGAGAAGAGAGTTTTTTAATAAAACCAAAAGGCATCAAAGCAACGTAATTGCCTTGTGCCTTTATAATTGGCGAAATATGTTTTATACTTATAGTATCTCTAGACGCTACAAAACTAATTCCGTTTATTTTTTTCTGTTGACTATTGCATGATAACTGAATGAATATCAGCAATAAAAAGAGGAGTTTATATATTTTCATAAAGCCCTAAAAATAGCTTTTTTTTCTAAAACAAAGCTCTTAAACCAACACTAAATGAATTCCCTAAACCTTGAAAGTTATGACCTCTAACAATGTTACTATATAAAGCTTCTAAATTTAAAGTATCATTTAACTGAATCTTACCTCCAAAACCAAGTGAAGTACTATTTTGCTCGAAATTTCCAAGTCTTTGTGAGTGTTGTACAAACCCTAAAACGGTAGTTGTATTTGATGGAAAATAACTCATAAATACACCTGGTGATAATAAAAATGTTTTATTTGCAAAACTATCTTCATCACCAAAACCATATTCAGTATTTAATTCTGTAAACAACTGCCAATCTCCACTAGGCAAAGTATAATCGTAGAAAAATCTATTTTGAAATGACCAAGCAGATTGATCTAAAAACGCCTTTGATTGATCACTATCATCACCTTTTGAGATTACAGGAATATGTAGCGCAGATTGAAAAGAAAAATTACTAATATTTTTAAATGGTTGAATCTTTACTGATGGTGCAATAGAAGAAAAACCATTTCTACTTGAACTAGAATCTTCAAAGTTAAATGGAGAAAAAGTAGACTGACCTCCTAAAGTATTTGATCTGTACTCTATAATAGCACCAACGTTTATTCTATTATTATCTGAAATACCCGTAAAAACCTCTAAAGTTGATGTAAAAAAGGTTTGTCTGCCTTCAACTATTTTTTTAGAAGTACTATTATCTGCTCCTGTAGATTTTGTTTGTGTATATAAGTTATTAAAAAACTTAAGATCCCATTGTCCTTTATCTAATAATTTAGAAGGTGTATAGGTTTGAATGTTACTTTTACTTGTCTCCTCATCATCTTGTCCGTAAGACTGTAAACTGATAATTAATATTGATGCAAAAAGAATTTTAGATAAATTTAGTTTCATGTTTTAGATAGAATTTGTTAATATTTTAAATATCAGTCTACACAATTCTTAAGAACTTACAGTTTTTAAAATTCAGCGTTATTTAAAATCATTCTAAACTAATATTAAGTTTTAAGTTCTTAACTTTAGCTTCGACTTAACCCCCACAAGCAATCAACTATGGAACATATTGTAATAATTGGTAACGGAATCTCTGGTGTTACTGCAGCAAGACATATTAGAAAAAACTCTGATAACAACATAACTATTGTATCTGCAGAAACTAAATATTTCTTTTCTAGAACAGCACTCATGTATGTATACATGGGACACATGAAGTTTGAACACACACAGCCTTATGAAAATTGGTTTTGGAAAAAAAATAGAATCACGCTAAAAGAAGGCTTAGTTGACAACGTTAACACAGATAAAAAACAACTTAATTTTACCAACGGAGAAACACTTTCTTTTGATAGACTAATTATTGCAACTGGTTCTAAACCTAATAAGTTTGGTTGGCCAGGGCAAGATCTAAATGGCGTTATGGGCATGTACCATAAACAAGATCTAGAAAAATTAGAAAAATATGCTCCAGACAATAAAACCTGCAATAGAGCCGTAATAGTTGGTGGTGGATTGATAGGTATAGAATTGGCAGAAATGTTAAGAAGCAGAAAAATACCTGTTACTTTTTTAGTGCGTGAAGACAGTTTTTGGAACGGAGTTTTACCTGCACAAGAGTCTGAAATGATTAACGAACATATTAAAGAACATCATATAGACTTACGTTTAAGTACCAATTTAAAAGAAATAAGATCTGATGAAAACGGACGCGTAAAATCGATTATTATTGAAGAAACTGGCGAAGAGATTTTCTGTGATGTAGTTGGCTTAACGGCTGGTGTAACACCAAATATAGATTTTCTAAAAGAGTCTGGTATAGAAGTAGGTCGTGGTGTAAAAGTGAATCGTTTTTTAGAAACCAATATTCCTAATATTTACGCCATTGGCGATTGTGCAGAACAACATGAAGCTATAGGACAACGTAGAAATATAGAAGCGGTTTGGTACACTGGTAGAATGATGGGCGAAACTTTAGCACAAACAATTTGTGGTAATAAAACAGCCTACAAACCTGGTCATTGGTTTAACTCTGCAAAATTCTTAGACATAGAATACCAAACCTATGGTTGGGTTTTTAGTGAGCGAGGCATGAAAGAAAATGAAGCCTATTTTCAATGGAAACACCCAAAAGATCATAAATGTATTACTATTTCTTTTGATAATAATACCAACAAATTTTTAGGAATAAATACCTTCGGAATTAGAATGCGTCATGAAATTTTTGACAAATGGTTAACCGAAAATAAATCGATAGAACATGTATTAGAATTTTTAGCGGATGCTAATTTTGATCCTGAGTTTTTTAAATTACATGAAGTAGAAATTTTAGCAAAATTCAATCAAGAAAACAACACCAACATCCAATCCAAAAAGAAAAGCTGGAAACGTATTTTTTCTAAAATTTAACCACATCAACCTGCAAGGTTTTTAAAGTACAATAATAACTAATACCTACAAGGTCTTTGAGACCTTGCAGAAAATATAAAACTAAATGAAATTCATAAAACAATCAGGTTTAATTATCTTCTTAGCAGGATTAACCTTCTTTATAGCTACCGTTTTTACAGGTTCTTTTAATTTAACACAATCTCAATTAGATACTTTTATTAAAGAAAAAGGATATAAAAGTGAAATTATAAAAGAAGAATTATCTAAGGCAATTGTAACTCAAGAAAATTTAAATATTTTTCAATTCTCTAGCCGCGTTATAAATGCCTACGAAACATCTAACAACCATTATGATGCATTAATTGCAAAATACAATTCAGAAAAAAATTGGGATAAAAAAGGACAACAATTTCAATATAAAATATCAGGAAAACCACATAGCATAAGTTTTGAACTCGCAAAAAAATCTGGTAAAGGTTTGGCTGCAGACAACACCGGTTTGGCTTGGTTTTTAACCTTTGGTTTAGGTATTATTGGTGCGCTTATGTTTATTGTACCTGATGTAATTTTATTAGGTAAACCAGGAATAAAAAATGATGGAATTTTCTTAAGCGCAGTTACCAATCGTGGTTGGATTGGTTGGTTTACTTTTGTATTTCTTGTAACCTTTTATATTCTACTTTATTTTTATCCAGATTTTATTGTAAACTGGGTGTATTTAGTAGAACCAATTAGTTTATCCCTTAGTGGTAACCCTGCAAGTCAATGGTTTTTATACGGTTTTTTATATTGTACAGTAATGTCTGTAATGGCGGTGAGAATGTATATAAAATACCGTCATAATAAATACCAAATTTTAAGAACTACTTCTGTTTTATTCTTTCAAATTGTATTTGCTTTTTTAATTCCAGAAATCTTGGTTCGTTTCGAAAAACCTTGGTACGATTTTAAAAATGCATTCCCTTTAGATTACGATTTTTTCTTTAGATGGAATTTAGATGAACTACTTGCTAGTGGTGGTTTTGGATTATTTATTTTAGTTTGGGGAGTTGTTTTAACAATTGTTGTTGTACCCGTAATGGTATATTTCTTCGGAAAAAGATGGTACTGTTCTTGGGTTTGTGGTTGTGGTGGTTTAGCAGAAACACTAGGAGATCCTTACAGACAAAACTCTAGTAAAACATTACTTTCTTGGAGAGCAGAACGTATTATAATACACTCTGTATTGGTTTTTGTATTAGTAATGACAGGTTTTGCTTTGTATACTTTCTTCTCTGGAGATCAACAAATTTTAGGGATTAAAACACAAACTATTCAAGACATTTATGGCTTTTTAATCGGTGCTATTTTTGCAGGTGTAATTGGTACAGGATTTTATCCAATTTTTGGTAACAGAGTTTGGTGTCGTTTTGGTTGTCCTTTAGCTGCTTATTTAGGTTTTATACAACGTTTTAAATCTAAATTTAGAATTACTACAAACGGAGGTCAATGTATTTCTTGCGGAAACTGTTCTACGTATTGTGAGCAAGGAATTGACGTAAGAGCATACGCACAAAAAGGAGAAAATATTGTACGTTCTAGTTGTGTTGGTTGTGGTGTTTGTTCTGCAGTTTGCCCAAGAGGAGTTTTAAAATTAGAAAACGGACCAGAAGAAGGTAGAATAAACCCTACAGAAATCTTACTAGGAAACGATGTTGACTTAATGGAATTGATGAATAAGAAATAAGCTAATAGCAATACAGTATTCAGCAAAAAATTTCAATGTTCGGTAACAAGGTTGTATTAATTTCTTTTTAATTGATAAAACGCTGTCATGAACCTTTGAGAAAACGAAGCGAAAACAAACAAGAACTCAACAAAAATTAGTGAATTTATTTAACAACATGAAAAAATTACCCCTTATTACTTTTCTCTTTTTCTCGTTGATGCTGTTTAGTCAGAAACAATATCATAAAACTTTCTACAAAAACGGATTAATAAAAGAAGAAGGTTGGCTAAACGGTGATAAAAAAACAGCTTTCTGGAAATTTTATTATAAAAATGGAAATATTAAAAAAGAAGGCAGTTTTACTGATAATTTAGAAACCAATTATTGGTATTTTTACACAAAATTTGCAGCCATAGAAAAAGAAGGTCATTTTAACAAAGGCAAGAAAAGAAATTGGTGGTTATTTTATGATAGTAACGGTGATATTACCCACAAGTGTCAATTAAAAAATGATCAAAAAAATGGTTATTGTTTAATTTACAAAAACCGAAAGTTGGTAAAAGCATCGAAATATAAAAATGATAAAAAAATAAAAGAGTGGACAGACTTTTTATCCTTTAAAAAGGAAAATAGTCTAAGTGATTTAAGATGATAAAACCTATTATAAAAGTTATTATACCTGCTTATAACGAGCAGGATTCTATTACAAATGTTATTAATGACATTCCTAAAATTGTTGATGAAATTATAGTAATTAGCAACAACTCTACAGACAATACAGTAATAAACGCTAAAAATGCGGGTGCTACCGTTTTATCAGAAACTAGAAAAGGCTATGGTTACGCATGCTTAAAAGGAATGAATTATATTTCTAACCAAAAAATAAAGCCTGAAATTGTTGTGTTTTTAGATGGTGATTATTCTGATTATCCAGAACAATTAACAGAAATTATTTACCCTATTTTACACGATAATGTAGATTTTGTTATTGGCTCTCGCGTTAAAGAATTAAGAGAAAGTGGTTCTATGACACCACAGCAAGTTTTTGGCAATTGGCTAGCAACATTTTTAATGAAATTATTTTTTGGTGCAAAATTTACAGATTTAGGTCCTTTTAGAGCTATAAACTATACTAAGTTACTAGCCCTAAACATGGAAGACAAAACCTATGGTTGGACCGTAGAAATGCAATTAAAAGCATTAAAGCAAAAATTAAGTTATGTAGAAATCCCTGTAAAATATAGAAATAGAATAGGCGTTTCTAAAGTCTCTGGTACCGTAAAAGGAAGTATCTTTGCAGGAGTTAAAATATTAGGTTGGATTTTTAAATACAGTTTTAAATAGTGGTTATAGAATACATTATTATAATTATTTACTCGTTATCGTTATTGCTCATTTTTATGTATGCTTTGGCGCAATTAAACCTGCTTTTAAATTATTTAAAAGCAAGAAAAAAAGTAGATAACTCAGAAAAATTTGATTTCTCAAATACAAATGAGATTCCTTATATTACAATACAATTACCCGTTTATAACGAGTTGTATGTAATGGAGCGCTTGTTAAAAAACATTGCGTTATTAGAGTATCCAAGAGAAAAATTAGAAATTCAAGTCTTAGATGATTCTACTGATGAATCTGTAGAAATTACGGCTAAACTTATCAAAGAAATTCAAGCGTTAGGAATAGACATTCAACACACCAGAAGAACTGACAGAAAAGGTTTTAAGGCAGGTGCGTTAAAAGAGGGTTTAAAAACAGCTAAAGGAGAATTTATAGCCATTTTTGATGCAGATTTTTTACCAGAACCAGATTGGTTATATAAAACGATTCCTTATTTTAAAGACTCAAGTATTGGTGTTGTTCAAACACGTTGGGGGCACATTAATAGAAATTACTCTACACTTACAAAAATTCAGGCTTTTGCCTTAGACGCTCATTTTACCTTAGAGCAAGTTGGTAGAAATAGTCAAGGACATTTTATAAATTTTAATGGTACCGCAGGTGTTTGGAGAAAAGAATGTATTTATGATGCTGGTAACTGGGAAGGAGACACTCTTACAGAAGATTTAGATTTAAGTTATAGAGCACAATTAAAAAATTGGAAATTTAAATACCTAGAAGAAGTAGTTACTCCTGCAGAATTACCCGTAGTTATTAGCGCAGCAAGATCTCAGCAATTTAGATGGAATAAAGGTGGTGCAGAGAATTTTCAGAAAATGATGAAACGTGTTATTAAAAGTAAAAACGTTTCTTTTAAAACTAAAATTCATAGTTTATTACACCTATTAAATAGCTCTATGTTTACGTGTATTTTCTTGGTGGCTGTTTTAAGCATACCTATGTTGTATATTAAAAATGAATATGCGCATCTAAAAATATACTTTTTTGTAATGAGCTTTTTTGTAATTAGTTCTTTAATATTTTTTATTTGTTATTGGTATATGTTCAAGGCAATCTATGGAGGTGGATTCATCAAATTTATAAAATATATAGGATCCTTTTTTACTTTTTTCTCTATTGCAATGGGTTTTTCTCTACACAATACAATTGCTGTTTTAGAAGGGCATTTAGGTAAAAAAAGTGAATTTATAAGAACTCCAAAATTTAATATCAGTGGATTAAAAGGAGAATGGAAAAGTAATAAGTACATTACCAAAAAACCCTCTTTTCATGTTATTTTAGAAGGCTTATTGGCTCTTTACTTTGTATTTGGAATGTATAGTGCCTTTATTGTAGGAGACCAGGGTGGAGATTTTGGTTTGTTTCCTTTTCACTTTATGCTTTTTATAGGTTATAGTTATGTATTCTTTAAATCTATATTCTCTAAAGCTTAATGTTGTCTTTTTCAAAATATAAAGACCTAGTACTAATTTTAATTAGCACACTATTATATTTTGCTTTTGCCTATTTTTTAGAAAGAACAGAATTCTATAAACTTTTATTTTTATGGTTTTCCCTTTTCATCTCTTTCTATTTTTTAATAAAAAGTAAATCAATAAATACTTCAACTTTAATTGGATTAGTTATTCTTTTTAGGTTGATTTTTCTCTTCGCGATCCCAAATTTATCTCAAGATTTCTACAGGTTTATTTGGGATGGACGTATGATTCTTGAAGGATTAAACCCATATTTATCATTACCAGAAACCTATATTCAACAAGGGCTTCACCCAGTAGCAGAAACATCTAGCTTATATGCTGGCATGGGCGAGATGAACGGAAGTCATTTTACGAATTACCCACCTATTAACCAGCTTTGTTTTTTAATTGCAGCACTATTTGCTAGTAAAAGTATCTTTGGTTCTATTGTTGTTTTAAGGTTGATTATTATTCTTGCTGATATTGGAATTCTGTACTTCGGAAAAAAACTACTAGAAAGATTAAACTTGCCTGTAAAAAACATTTTTTTGTATGCCCTAAATCCGTTTATAATTATAGAAATGACGGGGAACTTACATTTTGAACCGGTTATGTTATTTTTCTTAATTTGGAGTTTATACAAATTACAGCAACAGAAATGGATATGGGCCGCAGTACTTTTAGCTTGTTCAGTTTCTGTAAAGTTAATTCCACTATTGTTTTTACCGTTGTTTTTTCAATGGTTTGTTCATAAATCATCCAATAAAAGAGAGATTACCTCATCAGAAACATCTCTTAATACCTTTAAGATAAAATGGATTCCTGCCCTCGCAGGATTAAAAAAATTAGTAGCCTTTTATGCAATAATTTTAATAACTATAATCATTTTATTTCTTCCTTTTTATTCATCAGAATTTATTAATAATTATGCTAATTCTGTAGGTTTATGGTTTCGTAATTTTGAATTCAATGCAAGTTTTTATTATATTTTTAGAGAAATTGGCTACTTGTTTAGAGGCTATAATGAGATTGCAATTATTGGAAAAATTACCCCCATTTTAACCATTCTATTCCTTATAATAATCACTTTTTTCAGAAAAAACAAATCTATAATTCAATTAATCACAGCATTATTATTCGGATTGTGTTTTTATTATTTTACAGCAACAACAGTGCACCCTTGGTACCTTGCAACACCTTTAATTTTGTCTGTTTTTACAAAATATCGTTTCCCTGTAATTTGGACAATTGTAATTATTTTCAGCTATCAAGCCTATGCAAATACGCCATGGAAAGAAAACCTATGGTTTGTTAGTTTAGAGTATATTGCTCTCTATGGATTCCTTCTTTTTGAGCTTCTAAAGAATCGTCAATATTATAAAATTGTAAAATAATCAATTTTAGCTATTATATTCCGAGAATTTTGTATTTTAGTCTTTAATTTTTTAATCAAATATGAAAAGACTTACCATAAAAGACATTGCTAAAGAATTTAATGTTTCTATTTCTACTGTTTCTAAAGCACTTAACGACAGTTATGAAATAAGCGTAAGCACAAAAGATAAAATTCAAAAATACGCAAAAGAAAAAAACTACAAACCTAACTTTAATGCACTAAGTTTAAAGAATAGACAAACCAAAACGATTGGAATTATAATTCCGAATATGTTAAACTATTTTTTTGCTCAGGTATTTAACGGAATTGAAAAAGTTGCTAACGACCGAGGATATAAAATAATTTCATGTATTTCTAACGAATCTTTTAAGAAAGAAGTAGAAACTATAGAAACACTTTCTAACGGAAGTATAGATGGTTTTATATTATCTCTTGCAGAAGAAACGGTTTCTAAAGGAGATTATAAACACTTTCAAGAAGTTTTAGACAATGATACTCCTATAGTTATGTTTGATAGGGTTGCAGATAAATTAAAGTGCGACAAAGTGGTTACAGATAATTTTGATAGTGCTAGAAGTACCGTTTCTTATCTAGTAAAATCTGGTCATAAAAATATTGCCTTTATTTCTACAATGAATAATTTAGATATTGGAAGAAGAAGACAATTAGGTTATTTAAAAGGTTTAGAAGATTATAATATTAAAGCCGAAAAAAATCTCATTATAAATATAGATGATAACTATAAAAACTACGAGAATATCTTAACACCTATTTTTAAAGACAATACCATAGATAGTGTTATTGCTACAGATGAATCTTCTGCTATTGCCGCAATGAAGGTAGCTATAAAACAAGGACATAAAATACCAGAAAACTTTTCTGTTATTTCTTTTTCTAACGGAATCTTAGCAAGGCATTCTAGCCCCAGAATGACTACAGTTAGCCAACATGGAGAAATTATGGGTGCTACAGCTGCAGAAATGCTTATAAACCGATTAGAAGACAAATCTAAAGTTAAGAAAAAGGCTGAAACTGTTATTGTAAAAACAGATTTAGTTGAAAGAAATTCTACTAAAAAAATATTATAATTACACCTCTATTTACAACACAATGAATTTATCTAAAGTAAAATTAGTAGTTTCCGATATGGATGGAACATTACTAAACTCCAAAGGAGAAGTAAGCCCTTTATTCTTTGACTTATTTAAACAATTAAAAGAAAAAAATATTATTTTTTGCGCAGCCAGCGGAAGACAATACAATAGCATCGTTTCTAAACTAGACGCTATTAAAAATGATATTTATATAATTGCAGAAAATGGTGGAATTGCTAAAAAAAACGAAGAAGTACTCGTATTAAATTTACTTTCTGCAGATAAAATTAAAAAAATTCTTCCTGTTTTAAAAAATATAGAAAACACTCATGTTGTTTTATGTGGAAAAAATGGCGCATTTATAGATTCTAAAAATGAAGATTTCATCGATTTATTTCAAGAATATTATAGCAAATTTCAAGTTGTAGATGATTTATATAGCATTATAAATAATGAAGATTTCTTAAAAGTAGCAATTTATCATTTTACATCTTCAGAAGAATATATATACCCAGTTATAAAAGATTTTGATGACGACTTATTAATTAAAATCTCTGGAAAAAACTGGTTAGATATTTCTGACAAAAAAGCAAATAAAGGTAATGCTTTAAGAAAGGTTCAACAAATTTTAAATATTACCAAAGAAGAAACAATGGTTTTTGGTGATTACCACAATGATATAGAAATGCTAAGAGAGGCAGATTTTAGTTTTTCTATGAAAAATGCTCATAAAGATATTACCAAAATTGCTAATTACGCAACCGAAAGTAATGACAATTATGGCGTAGAAAAGGTATTGAAACAGTTATTAGATACAAAATAGCAGACTTACTTTATTTAGTAAGCAAATGTTGTCCAATAGAAATTACGTTATCTGTTAAGCCATTAATTTCTTTAATTACCCCAACAGTTGTATTAAATTTTCTGGCAATAGAGTATAACGTATCTCCTTTTTTAACTTCATAGTAATTACCAATAGTTTTTTGGGGAATTCTATCCCCAATCACAACTTTTGTGTTATTATCTTCACCATTAAAACCTTTGTTTTTTATTTTATCAAATTCATGCAATCTGTATTCTTCAATAATTTTGATAAGCTTATGAGGATATTGTCTATCTGTAGCATACCCTGCCCTTTTTAATCCTTTAGCCCACCCTTTATAATCGTCACTATCATAGTCAAACAAAAAAGCATACCTTTTTCTTTGTGTTAAAAAGGCAGAATGATCATCAAAAGAAGATTCTACATATTGATATTTTCTAAAGCATTCTCCTTTATGATCATCATCATGATAAACACGTTCTCCTTGCCATTGGCTATGACACTTTATACCAAAGTGATTGTTAGATTTTAAAGCCAATTCACTCCTTCCTCTGCCCGATTCTAGAATACCTTGTGCTAGCGTAATACTAGCAGGTATACTATGTAAATGCATTTCTTTAACAGAAACGGCTGCATATTTTCTAATATAATCTAACGTGTGTTTATTTAAGTTTGAGTTTTTAGTTATTATATCTTTAGTTCGTTCTACTTCACTTGATGTAGGTATTTTTACAGGTTTTGGTTCATTTAAAACAACTCCAGCATCTCTCTTGGTTCTACTAGCTTTTTTACTAGACCCACAACTTGATAAAACTAACAAACTAATACAAAATAATATAACTCTTAACTTCATATACTTTTAATTATTGGCTCATTTTTCTTCTCTAACATTAGGTTAAACCCAGCTATTCCCTGAATACCACCTGTATGTATTGCTAAAATTTTAGTTCCTTCAGCAAAGAAATCTTTTTTTATTAAATCTATAATACCAAACACCATTTTACCTGTATAAATAGGGTCTAATAAAATACCTGTTTTATCTGTAAAATCGTTAATAAATGTAATTAACGATTCGTCATGCTTCGCATAACCTCCAAAATGATATCCTTTTTGTAATTTCCAATTATCATTTTTTATGGTATATTTTTTTATTTCTTCAGATAAAAAATTACCTTTTAATGCAGGAAAACCTAATACTTTCTGTTTCCTTTTTAAAGACTTTATTAAACCAGCTAACGTACCTCCAGTACCAACTGCAGCACACACATAATTAAATTGAGCATCTTCTTTTGTTAAAATTTCTTCACAGCCATTAACCGCTAAAAAATTTGTTCCGCCTTCAGGAATTAAATAAAAATCGCCCCATTTATTTTTCATTTTCTCTATAAAACCAAACGACGTTTTTTGTCTGTATAATTCTCTAGATACAAAATGAAATTTCATACCATGATCATGTGCAACTTTTAAAGTTGGGTTTTCTTCTAAAGTTTGTTCTAGATTCTTCCCCAATTCCTCGCCTCTAATAATACCAAAAGTTTTTAAACCCTCCATTTTACCAGCAACTGCAGTTGCAACAATATGATTAGAATACGCACCTCCAAAAGTAAGTACCGCCTTCTTTTTAAGCTTTTTAGCTTCTTCTAAATTGTATTTTAACTTTCTAAATTTATTACCCGAAACAAAAGGGTGAATTAAATCTTCTCTTTTTATAAAAAGTTCTATATTTTTTTCTTCTAAAATTGGAAGAAAAACTTGTTGGTTTTCAGCGATAAAATCACTCTCGAAAAAAGTATGGTTTGTATTACTCAATGTTAAGAATTTGTTACGGCAAAAATAACAGATATTATTTTGATAGCTACATAATCTTCGCTTTTTAAAGTAAAAACTACTGCTTAACTTATAATATTAGAAAAAAAGACCCAAAATGCCTTTAAATTAAACGCTTACCTAAAAATTTCCTACTAAAAAAGCTTACAAATAGCCGCAAAAGAAGGAAACTATTCAATTTAGATTTTAAAAACAGGTACTAAACACAGAAATAAGCATTTAATTTTATGAGAGTATCATGAAAAAAAGTCGAATCTACCTATATAAAAAGAAATATATTATTGTTTTTTCGACGAGATAAAAGTAAATCTAAAGTACTTAAAAAACAAACAGCAATCCAGCACTACAAGAACAAACCAAATAGTTGCTTATTTTAAGCAATAAAAAACTATTAGAAATTGAAATCTTCATCAATAGTAAACACAAAACCTCATTAAAAAAGACAAACATAACGTTCATTAGCTACTGTTAATATGAAAGTTAACCATAAAAAATCAACAGAAAAATAATTGCATTTATTTTGTAACTTATGTATTTTCAATCAAAAAAAAGTATAATTTTACTTAAAATACATATCGCGATTATGCTCCATAAATGAACAAATATATTGTTGCCAATCAACCAGAAAAATGGCTTTTTTCTATTGATAATATTACCGTAATTTCCTCACAAGAATATCTTACCAATCCTAAATATTCTACCATAAAAAAAGCGAGGATATTTAATCTTTGTAAAAACTACAGCTACCAATCTAAAGGATACTATGTTTCTCTTTTAGCAGAAGCTAGAGGGCATTTAGCCATACCTACCGTAAAAAACATTGTAGATTTAAAAACATTGAAGCTTGTAAAAATAGTTTCAGAAGAGTTTGAAGACGAGATTCAGCAAAGTTTAAAAAACATTAAATCGAGATCTTTTACTTTAAGTATTTATTTTGGTCAGAATGTTGCACAAAAATACAAAGGATTAAGTAGCTTGTTTTACAAACATTTTCAAGTACCTTTTTTACGTGTAAATTTCAGTTTTAACAACAAGTGGAACATCCAAAGCATTAAAGCTATTTCTGAATCTGAAATACCAAATGAACACTTAGAAAGTGTCTATGAATTTGCGAATCAGTATTTTTCTAAAAAACGTTATGACACGCCTAAACTAATCACTTCAGATTTTGATTTGGCCATATTAGTGGATCCAAATGATCCTGCACCACCAAGCAATGCAAAAGCACTAAAAAAGTTTGTAGACATTGCTGAAAAAATGAATATTTATGCAGAAATTATTGAGCCAAAAGACCTCAGTAGATTATCCTCTTTTGATGCTTTATTTATCCGCCAAAGTACCGAAGTAAATAATGAAGCCTATGCCTTTGCGCGTAAAGCACAGCAAGAAGGTATTGCAATTATAGATTACCCAGACGCTATTTTAAAATGTTGCAACAAGGTTTTTATGGCAGAAGCTTTAAACAATGCCAATATTGCGACTCCAAAAACAATTATAGTTCATAAAGATAATATGGACGCTGTTATTGATAAGGTAGGTTTACCATGTGTGCTAAAGGCGCCAGATTCTACTTTTTCTTTTGGTGTGAAAAAAGCAAAAACAGAAAGCGAGTATTATAATTTAGTAAATGAAATGCTTAAAGAATCTGAACTTATCATTGCGCAAGAGTTCTGCCCTTCTGATTACGATTGGAGAATTGGTATTATAGATGATAAACCCTTTTTTGCCTGCAAATACTACATGGCAAAAGGACATTGGCAAATTTACAATTGGAGTGCGAAAAAGAAAAATGAACAAGATGGAGATGCAGATTGTTTGCCTATAGAAAAAGTACCAAAAGTAGTTTTAGACATGGCTTTAAAGTCGGCCAGAATTATGGGAAAAGGACTTTATGGAATAGACATAAAAGTAGTGAATAATAAACCAATGGTTATTGAAATTAACGACAACCCAAATGTAGATTTTGGTGTTGAAGATGCTTTCTATGGTGATTTGGTGTACACCGAAATTTTATCAGCATTAAAAAAACGTTTAGAATAAAATGGGCAAAAAATATAAATTATTTGAGGTTTATGGTATCGAATTAGAATACATGCTAATTAATGATACTTCCTTTAAAGTTGCACCAATTGTAGATACTTTATTGACCAAAAAAAATGGAGAATTAACTTCTGATATCGATAATGGTGCTATTGCTTGGAGCAACGAATTGGTTGCACATGTGGTAGAAATAAAAACCAATGGCCCAACAGCTGATCTTGCCAATTTAGCGGATGAATTTCATGAAAATATTGTAGAAATTAATGCGCTTTTAAAACCATTAAACACCAAATTATTACCTACGGCGTGCCATCCTTTAATGAATCCGGTGCAAGACACACAACTATGGAAACACAGTTATAGCGAAGTTTATGAGCTATATAACCGTATTTTTGATTGTAAAGGACACGGTTGGTCTAACGTACAAAGTACACATATTAATTTACCTTTTTATAATGATACTGAGTTTGAAAAGCTGCATGCGGCAATTCGTGTTATTTTACCATTAATTCCTGGTTTATGCGCTAGTTCTCCTATTTTAGAAGGTAAACTTACAGGTTTTAAAGATACCCGCTTAGAGTTTTACAAAACCAATCAAAAAGAAATTCCGGAAATGACTGGTAAGGTTATTCCTGAACAAGTTTTTTCAAAATCGGATTATCATAAAACTATTTTTGATCCTATTAAGACAAAGATTAAAAAACACGACACCAATAATATTTTAGACCATCATTTTCTAAATTCTAGAGGAGCCATTGCCCGTTTTGATAGAAATGCCATAGAGATTAGACTGGTAGATATACAAGAATGCCCTAAGGCAGATGTAGCCATTTGTGTTTTAATTATTGAAGTTTTAAAACAATTGGTTAACGGAAAGTTGTCTAGTTTACAAATGCAAAAGGACTGGAAAGAACAAGATTTATTCAGCATTTTAGACGCTGCCATAAAACAAGGTGAAGATTCAAAAATTACCAATAAAGAATATTTAGCTGTTTTTAATATTTCTAAAAGCAGTTCAATTCAAGAAATATGGAAACAGCTTTTTGAACTGGTAAAAGACGATATTACTGAGAACTACAAAGAAGCATTGACTGTAATTTTTAAGCATGGAACGTTGTCTACAAGAATCGAAAATGATCTTAGCAATGATTTTTCTGAAGAAAATATTATAAATACCTACAACAAATTAGCAGATTGTTTAGAAACCAACACTCTTTTTATTCCAAATAATTAGGAATGAAACTTATAATAACTTGCGAGCATGGTGGAAATGAAATTCCTGATACCTACAAGGCTCTTTTTACTGATAAAGAAATATTAAGCACGCACAGAGGTTATGATTTAGGAGCATTAGATGTTTTTAATTCGCTAAAACCGTTAGCAACCTACACTGATTACAGTAAAACAAGCAGACTGTTAATTGAGTTGAATAGATCTCTTTGGCATAAAAACTTATTTTCTGAATTCACGAAGAAACTCACTTTGAGAGAAAAAGAACACCTCATTAAAAGCTATTATGAGGTGTATAGAAATAGGGTAGAAAACCAAATTAAAGCACTTATTACAAAGGAAAACAAGGTTACACATCTTTCTATACATTCATTTACTCCTATTTTAAATGACGAAGTTCGAAATTGTGATATTGGCTTGTTATATGATTCTTCAAACTTACATGAAAAAAATATTGCAACACAACTTAAAGCTAGTTTGTATACAATAAATCCTAAATGGAATGTGCGTTTTAACTATCCGTATTTAGGAAAAGCAGACGGATTTACAACGTATTTAAGAAAGACTTTTACCGAAAATTATGTAGGAATTGAAATTGAACTCAATCAGAAGTTTTCTAAAAATAACAGTATGAATTTGGAATTGAAAAATGATTTATACAAGGCAATTAGTGCCCTAAAAGACTAAAAACTCACTATGTTATTTCTAAATGAGTCTTTTTTGGATGATTGAGAAATTTTATCAGAATAAAACGTAAAAATAAAGATTCCTCGTCGTGCCTCGCTCGGAATGACATTCCGATTAAAAAACTCACAATGTCATTTCGAAATGAGTCCTTTTTGGATGATTGAGAAATCTCATCAAAATAAAACGTGAAAATAAAGATTCCTAGTCGTGCCTCGCTCGGAATGACATTCCGACTAAAAATTCACAATGTCATTTTGAAATGAGTTCTTTTTGGACGATTGAGAAATCTCATCAGAATAAAACGTAAAAATAAAGATTCCTCGTCGTGCCTCCCTCGGAATGACAATCCGACTAAAAAACTCACTATGTCATTTCTAAATGAGTCTTTTTTGGACGATTGAGAGATCTCATCAGAATAAAACGTAAAAATAAAGATTCCTCGTCGTGCCTCGCTCGGAATGACATTCCGACTAAAAATTCACAATGTCATTTTGAAATGAGTTCTTTTTGGACGATTGAGAAATCTCATCAGAATAAAACGTAAAAATAAAGATTTCTCGTCGTGCCTCACTCGGAATGACAATCCGATTAAAAAACTCACAATGTCATTTTGAAATGAGTCTTTTTTGGGTGATTGAGAAATCTCATCAAAATAAAACGTGAAAATAAAGATTCCTCGTCGTGCCTCGCTCGGAATGACATTCCGACTAAAAAACTCACAATGTCATTTCGAAATGAGTCTTTTTTGGATGATTGAGAAATCTTATCAGAATAAAACGTAAAATAAAGATTCCTCGTCGTGCCTCGATCGGAATGACAATCCGATTAAAAAACTCACAATGTCATTTTGAAATGAGTCTTTTTTGAACGATTGAGAAATCTCATCAGAATAAAACGTAAATTTTGAGATTCCTCGTCGTGCCTCGCTCGGAATGACAAACACACATTAAAAAGCCAACATGTCATTTCAAAATGAGTCTTTTTTACCCATATTAAAATTTTATAATTTTATAATTTAGTTATAAAAAATAGAACTATTTATATAACAAAAAATTTATACATTCGTTTATAAGTATTGGTCTAATTGTTGACTATTCAATTATGAAAAATAAATAAAAATAAAATGAAAAAAATAATTGTAGCATTAGTAGTAATGATTGTTAGTATAAACACAACAATTGCTCAAGAATGGCTAACAGATATTAATGTTGCAAAAAAAAATGCAACCAAAGAAAGTAAGCCAATAATTTTAGTCTTTCAGGGTTCAGATTGGTGTGCACCATGTATTAAATTAGACCGAGAAATTTGGAGTACAGAAATTTTTAAAAAGTATGCAAAAGAGAATTATGTTTTGCTAAAGGCAGATTTTCCGAAAAGAAAGAAAAATAAATTATCTGAAGAACAAACAAAATCGAACGCATTACTTGCTGAAAAATATAATAAACAAGGTTTTTTTCCTTTTGTTGTCGTACTTGATTCCAATGGTAAAGTGTTAGGAGAAAGTAGCTATAAGAAGACTACACCTCTAAATTACATTAAAGAATTAAACACTTTTACAAAGTAATTTGAAACAGATAGTCACCTTATTACTTTTATTCTCAATAACAAGTTATACAGCACAACAATCCTATAAGAGAACGCTCAAACTAATGGGCAGTCGGTTTGATATTACTGTTGTAGCAAACGATTTTACTACTGCAAACAAGTACATTGATACTTCGGTTGCTGAAATTACACGAATAGAAAAACTCATATCATCTTGGGATCCTAATTCTCAAACTTCAGAAATTAATCGAAATGCAGGCATACAGCCCGTAAAAGTTGATTCAGAATTATTTCAATTGATAGAACGAGCAATCGGTATTTCAAAATTAACAGATGGTGCTTTCGATATTAGTTATGCTTCAATGGATAAAATCTGGAAATTTGACGGTAGTATGACTGTTATGCCTTCAAAAGAAGAAATAAAAGCTTCTGTACAAAAAGTTAGTTATCATAATATTATTTTAGATAAAAAAAATGGTACTGTCTTTCTTAAGTTAACAGGAATGAAAATCGGTTTTGGTGCTATCGGAAAAGGCTATGCAGCTGATAAGGCTAAAACGCTTCTTATTTCTAAAGGTGTAACTTCTGGTATTATTAATGCCTCTGGCGATATGAATACTTGGGGAAAACAACCAAATGATAGTGATTGGAAAGTAGCCATTACAAATCCAATGGATAAAAACAAAGTTTTTGCATTGCTTCCTATTACAAACGGAGCTGTTGTAACTTCTGGAAATTACGAAAAGTATGTAAACTTTAAAGGGAAACGATACACACATATTATAGACCCGCGCACAGGATATCCTTCAACTGGAATTATTAGTGTAACCGTTTTTGCACCAAAAGCAGAATTGGCAGATGCTCTTGCAACTTCTGTTTTTGTTATGGGAAAAGAGACTGGCTTAGATCGCATTAATCAATTACCCAAAATAGAATGTATCATCATAGATGATAAAGGGAATATTACAAAATCAAAGAATATAGAAATAGATAAATTATGATTAAAAAAATTATATACGCTGCATTGATAACTACTTTTTTTAGTAGTTGTGTTGTCGTTAAAGAATACGAAAAAGTAAATATAAATGACCCAGACATGGCATTGTCAGAAAAAAAATGTGACAGAAATGTTTCTACAATGCATTCCTATCGTGAAGCAGCTGTAGGAGCAAATGGAGGTAAAACAGGAGGTGGCTGTGGCTGTAACTAATAAAATAAGAGGTTTGAAAAAAATAATTTTAATATTCTGCGTATTTGCTTTTGTTAAATCATATTCGCAAACAGAACAAGACTCAACCAAAGTTTATAAAAAACGTGTATTAGAAACTATCGAAGTAGATTTTCTAACAAGTTATTATGCTCAAGATGGTGATAATGCTGCAGTAAGTGGCGGCATAGGAACAGAAGAATTAACTGATGTTACAGGAACTTTTGTAGTTTCAATACCTTTAAATGATGATGATATCTTAACCATTGATGCAGGAGTTTCGGCATACACTTCTGCTTCATCAAGTAACATTGGACCTTTTGACAATGGACAAGCAGACCCTTTTCAAGCTTCTTCTGGTGCATCAAGTAGCGACCTTTGGACAAATTTAACTGGAAATTATAGTCATAGTTCTGACGACAGAAATGATATCTGGTCTGCAAAAATATCAATTTCATCAGAATACGATTACTTTTCAGCTGGTGTTGGCGGTAGTTACACCAAATTATTTAACGAAAAAAACACAGAATTAAGTGTAAATGCAAATATTTATATAGATAGTTGGAATGCTATTTACCCAACAGAATTAAGACCCTTCGGTGAGAATGGCAATGGTTTAAATAATACTTTGTTTACGCAAAATACAATTACCGGCAACACAAATTACACCCCTAGATTTAGTGAATTTAAAGACGAAGGACGTAACTCTTATTCTTTAGGCTTTGGATTCTCTCAAATACTTCATAAAAACGTACAAGGTTCGTTAGCTCTAGATTTTGTAAAACAAGACGGCTTATTATCTACACCATTTCAAAGAGTGTATTTTAGCGATGTTGCAGATTCATTCATAGATAATTTTCAACTTGCAGATGCTATTGAACGTTTGCCAGATTCAAGATTTAAAGTAGCTGCTGGTGGTCGTTTAAACTGGTACCTTAACGAAACATTTGCAATAAGAACATTCTATCGCTATTATTTTGATGATTGGGGAATTACTTCTCACACTGCAAGTATTGAAGTACCAATTAAAATAACTGATACCTTTACATTATACCCATCTTATAGGTTTTATAACCAAACAGCAGCAGACTATTTTAACCCTTATGAAAGTGCTTTATCTACCGATGAATTTTATACTTCTGATTATGACCTTTCTGAGTATTCTGCTAATCAAATTGGTTTTGGAGTATCCTACACAGATATTTTTACAAAGGCACATATTTGGAAATTTGGATTAAAAAGTATTGATTTAAAGTTTTATCAATATGATAGGGATACATCATTTAGTTCTAGTATTATTACAGCAGGATTTAAGTTTGTAATGGATTAATTGAATATTAGATATTTATTGGTTTATAAACGTCAACGTAAAAGGCACACATTTTGAACTAAATAACAAACATTAAAAAACAAAACTGAACATATATATAAAACATAGCTATTATAGGTTTTCTGTGAGGTTTTTGTACCTCTATTAAGTCTGCCAAATTTTTATTTTTGTGTATCTAAAAATTAAAAGGTAAAAAGACTACTCGTATCTAATTAGAAACGATAGCCTCTTTTTACACGCAATAAAACATATATAAATACTATAAAAAAAACGCCAAATACTTTTACGTATTTGGCGTTTTTTTTTATCATATAAATTAGTCTATCCACATTTAGAAGAACCACAATCTTTACAAGTTAAACAACCTTCTTGATAAATTAAATTTGTAGAATTACAATTTTCACAAGTATGTCCTTTTACCTCCGTACCATCTTCTACATAACGTTTTAAAGCACGTTGTACACCGTTTTTCCAAGAACTTATAGATTCTGAATCGAACTGTAAACTTTGTATTAATTCTACAATTTTATCAATAGGCATTCCATGACGAATGGTTCCAGAAATTAATTTTGCATAGTTCCAAAATTCAGGATTAAACTTATGAGACAAACCTTCAATAGTTGTTTTATATCCTCTTTTATTTTGATATTGAAAATCATATCGAGTACCCCCTTCTTCATTTTTATTTTTAATAATAAATCCTTTTTCTACCCAACGCGGAATTAGAATTCCATCTTCATCATCTGCCAATCCTGTAAACACCTCATAAGGTCTTCCGTCTACCAAACCAACAAAGGCAATCCATTTTTCTTTTTGATTTTGAAAACGAACGACATCTCCTTCTAACACTTGCGGACGTTTCTTAGAAAAATTAGTTGTTGTAGTCTCTTTCTTATCATCTGCAGCAATTAAAACTCCAGAACGAGAACCATCTCTATAAACCGTTACCCCTTTACAGCCAACTTCCCAAGCTTTTAAATACAACTCTCCAACCAATTCTTCTGTTGCATCATTTGGTAAATTAACAGTAACACTAATAGAATGATCTACCCATTTTTGGATAGCTCCTTGCATTTCTACTTTGCTATTCCAATCAATATCATTAGACGTTGCTTTGTAATATGGAGATTTTTTTACCAATTCATCAATTTCTTCTTGAGTAAAATTCTTTGAAGAATCTATATTATTTACTTCCATCCATTGTTTAAAACGATGATGAAAAACTACATATTCTTCCCAAGAATCTCCAACCTCATCTACAAAATCTATACGTGCATTTTTATCATTAGGATTCACTTTTTTTCTACGCTTATACACAGGCATAAAAACAGGCTCAATTCCAGATGAAGTTTGCGTCATTAAACTGGTAGTTCCTGTAGGTGCAATAGTTAACAAGGCAATATTTCTACGACCATGCTCTAGCATTTCTTTATACAGTTTGCTATCTGCTTCTTTTATTCTTAAAATAAAAGGATTGTCTTTTTCTCTGTCTGCATCAAAAATAGCAAACGCACCTCTTTCTTTTGCTAAATTAACAGACGCTCTATAGGTTTCAACACCTAAAACTTTATGTACTTCTGTAGAAAAAACATTTCCTTCTTCACTTCCATAACGAATATTTAAAGCCGCTAACATATCTCCTTCTGCAGTAATACCAATACCGGTTCTTCTCCCCTCTTCGGCTTTGTGCTTAATATTCATCCACAAGTTTCTTTCTGTTGCCTTTACAACTTCTTCCTCTGGGTCTGCAGCTATTTTTGCTAAAATTCCATCAATTTTTTCTAACTCTAAATCAATAATGTCATCCATCATTCTTTGAGCAATAACAATATGTTTTTTGAATAATTCAAAATTGAAAACTGCCTTTTTAGTAAACGGGTTCTCTACATAAGAAAATAGGTTCATCGCTAATAATCTACAAGAATCATACGGACATAAAGGAATCTCACCACAAGGGTTTGTAGAAACTGTTTTGTAGCCTAAATCTGCATAACAATCTGGCACAGATTCATTAATAATGGTATCCCAAAATAAAATTCCTGGCTCTGCAGATTTCCATGCATTGTGTACAATTTTCTTCCAAATTTTAGTTGCTTCTATTTCTTTAGTATACAAAGGATTTTCACTAAATGTTGGATATTTTTGTGTGTATTTACCGTCACTTTTTACAGATTTCATAAATGCATCATCAATTCTTACTGAAACATTTGCTCCAGTAACTTTTCCTTGCTCTAGTTTTGCATCAATAAAATCTTCTGCATCTGGATGATTGATAGAAACAGACAACATTAAAGCGCCTCTTCTTCCATCTTGCGCAACCTCTCTTGTAGAATTAGAATAACGTTCCATAAAAGGAACAATTCCTGTTGATGTTAATGCTGAATTTTTTACTGGAGATCCTTTGGGGCGGATGTGAGATAAATCGTGTCCAACACCACCTCTACGTTTCATTAACTGAACTTGTTCTTGGTCTATCTTCATGATTCCTCCGTAAGAATCTGATTCGCCATTGTTACCAATTACAAAACAATTAGACAAAGACGCTACTTGAAAAGGGTTTCCAATTCCTGCCATCGGACTTCCTTGAGGCACTATATATTTAAAATTCTTGATCACTTCAAAAATTTCTGATTCCGTTAACGGATTGCTATATTTTTGCTCTACTCTAGCAATTTCTGATGCAATTCTTTGATGCATTTCATCTGGTGTGCTTTCGTAAATATTATCAGCAGAATCTTTTAAAGCATATTTATTTAACCACACACTTGCAGCTAATTCATCGCCTTTAAAATAGTTAAGAGCTGCTTTTAAAGCTTCGTCTCTAGAGTATGTTTTTGTTGGAATATGTGTTGTAGAAGATTTCATTGTATGATAGAGCAATTAGATTGTTTTTTTATTGGATAAATATCCCACAAATGTACAACCTAAAAGGTGACAATTATCATAAAGTTTACAAGAAAAAAACATAGATAACTGAAAATTAACAAGATAAAACTTATCAACACAAAAAAGTTAACAAATAAATTACTTTTTATTAAATTCTCACCGCCTTAAACCACACTACTTATTATCAGTATTTTAAATTTATTTTAGCTTGTTTGTATAAAAAATAAAGGACTTTATTGGATAAAAAAATGTCTTAAATTATACTTTTTGCACAACTTTTCACTAACCAATATTTTAAACTACGGAAAACCGTAATAAAAACTCCTTTTTGTTTTGTACTTTTATAGCAGCTATGAATCGAGATAATAAAAGTTTTTATTTTGATATATGGAGTTGTGTGTAATTAAACGAAACCGACAGAAAACTATGAAAATTGGAGATATATTTAACTTCACAAATAATCGGATTCGAATAATGATGTTTGATAATAAAGAAGTGTTTTATCAAACTGTAAAGGAAGATGATACTTTGGTTTATGCAAAAAATCGAACATTAAGTTATTATAGAATACCAAAAGAATATTTCGAAAATAATTCTGAATTTATTAAAAATTTGGCTTTTACAGAAAAGGAAATTGAAATACATAAACCAAATTTACCATTGAGATTAAATTTTTTTTCTGGATTATTTTGGACAAATATTGCTTTCCGAACAGAAACTGATTTTAATGAATTCATCGAATCTGCTGATATTAATCCAAAAGAACTGAAAGGTATTGAGAATTCTAAAGTTGTTATATTTCCAACAAGCCAGCAACAATCGCATAAAAAATCAATTTTGTTGGAAAATAAGAATGGTTCTATTTCAGGAAATGAATTAATGATTCAATGTTTTGGAATACAAAGCGAATATGTGAAATCGGAAAAGCCATACTTTTCAAGATTTAGATTAATTCCAAATGGACGAGAGGAAAAAAGACTTTCAGGAATTGGAATTTATAGATTAGGAATTAAAGGAAATTTACCTTCATATTATTTAGGAGGAGAAATAAGTTTTATGGAAGTCGAATCTGAAAAAAAATTAATAGTCGAATAATAACTACACACAACACCGTATAAACTTTATTGCTGGTTTTAGCTCACTTGGGAAATTCCTCCGGAATTTCGCCGTTCGTATTTTATTTACTAAATTCACTGCTTAAACAACGCAACAAAGCTTATACAACAACGTTAGGGCACATAAAAACGAAATGAACAGATTAATAATAATTTTTCTATTATCAATTATTTTAGGTTGTAATTCACAAAAAAATGAATTAGAATTTGAAAAAAAAGTTTTTAATGAAATATTTTTAGAACTAATAGATTCTACATTTTATGATTTCAGAACACTTCAACCACCTTTGACACTTGCTCCTCTTCCAAATGGAATTACAATAAGTGAAAGTCAAAAAAAAGAGAATCTTAAAACACATAAAAAATATTTAGCTGACTTTAAAAAAAGGAAAATTGAGATTGAAAAAGATACTTCCAGAATTGTAATAGCAATAGTTGACACAATTTTCACATTAGGTCAAGATAGTTTTGAAAAATTAGGTAAGAATTTTGAAAATTTGAAATTCAAAAATGATTCTCTAGAAAAAAAAATCGAATACAAGATTAATTTATCTAAATTCAAGAATAATGAAAAGTTTATATTTAAATACTATTCAGAATTTCCAAAAGGTCGAAAAATTTGGAGAACTGAATACCCTTTTCATCTTGGAGCAGTAATATCTTTTTCCCGAATCTATTTTGACCGTAATAAAAAAAATGGAGTTATTGAAAGCGGAACTACTTTTGGAATATTAAATGGAAATGGTTTTAGAATATTTATTAAAAAAGTATCTGATAAATGGAGAATTGAAAAAATTGAAGGAACTTGGATTTCATAAATAACGTGCCCTAACAAAGTACTGTGGTAAAAAACAAGTAAAAACTCATTAATTTTTCACTAAAACACTTCT
>NZ_WTLD01000001.1:519951-571435 GCF_011379025.1 Polaribacter sp. 11A2H | reverse complement strand
ACATTGTGAGTTTTCATTGGTTTAGCGCTTTTAGTTAAGTCAATTTCTTTCATTAAAATACATCCGAAGCACAATTACACTAACGTTTGTCTGGCTGAGCTTGTCGAAGTCTTTTTGAACCAATTACTTTGATGTAAATAGAACTGAGAACTCGAATATGATCCTTCGACAGGCTCAGGAGGACATTGTGAGTTTTCATTGGTTTAGCGCTTTTAGTTAAGTCAATTTCTTTCATTAAAATACATCCGAAGCACAATTATAATAACGTTTGTCTGGCTGAGCTTGTCGAAGTCTTTTTTTTTACCAATTACTTTGATGTAAATAGAACTGAGAACTCGAATATGATCCTTCGACAGGCTCAGGAGGACATTTTGAGTTTTTATTGGTTTAGCGTTTTTAGTTAAGTCAATTTCTTTCATTAAAATACATCCGAAGCACAATTACACTAACGCTTGTCTGGCTGAGCTTGTCGAAGACTTTTTTAACTAATTATCTTGATATAAATAGAACTGATAACTCGAATATGATCCTTCGACAGGCTCAGGAGGACATTTTGACGTTGAATTGTTTTATAGTATTTAGTTAAGTAAAGTGATTTCATTAAAATACTTCTAAAGCACAATTATAATAACGTTTGTCTGGCTGAGCTTGTCGAAGTCTTTTTTAACTAATTACTTTGGTGTAAATAGAACTGAGAACTCGAATATGATCCTTCGACAGGCTCAGGAGGACATTTCGACGTTGAATTGTTTTATTGTTTTTAGTTAAGTAAAGTGATTTCATTAAAATACTTCTAAAGCACAATTATAATAATGTTTGTCTGGCTGAGCTTGTCGAAGACTTTTTTAACTAATTATCTTGTTATAAATAGAACTGAAAACTCGAATATGATCCTTCTACAGGCTCGGGAGGACATTTTGACGTTGAATTGTTTTATCGTCTTTAGTTAAGTAATTTCTTTCATTAAAATACATCCGAAGCACAATTATAATAACGTTTGTCTGGCTGAGCTTGTCGAAGTCTTTTTGAACCAATTACTTTGATGTAAATAGAACTGAGAACTCAAATATGATCCTTCGACAGGCTCAGGAGGACATTTTGACGTTGAATTGTTTTATCATCTTTAATTAAGTAAATTTCTTTCATTAAAATACATCCGAAGCACAATTATAATAACGTTTGTCTGGCTGAGCTTGTCGAAGACTTTTTTTTCACCAATTACTTGGGTGTAAATAGAACTGAAAACTCGAATATGATCCTTCGACAGGCTCAGGAGGACATTTTGACGTTGAATTGTTTTACCATCTTTAATTAAGTAAATTTCTTTCATTAAAATACATCCGAAGCACAATTATACTAGCGTTTGTCTGGCTGAGCTTGTCGAAGACTTTTTTTTCACCAATTACTTGGGTGTAAATAGAACTGAAAACTCGAATATGATCCTTCGACAGGCTCAGGAGGACATTTTGACGTTGAATTGTTTTACCGTCTTTAGTTAAGTAAAGTGATTTCATTAAAATACTTCTAAAGCACAATTACACTAATGTTTGTCTGGCTGAGCTTGTCGAAGTCTTTTTTTTCACCAATTATCTTGATATAAATAGAACTGAAAACTCAAATATGATCCTTCGACAGGCTCAGGAGGACATCTTGACGTTGAATTGTTTTACCGTCTTTAGTTAAGTAAATTTCTTTCATTAAATGATTACACATTTTTCCCTAAGTATATTAAAGTACAATTCTCTTTAGGTAATTCTGTTTTTTCAAATTCAGGAATTAAGTATAATTTTTCATCTTTTTTGATAAATAAAAGTACCGATTTGAATTCATTAAACAATCTAGAAACCATAGTTTTATATTCTTCTTCCGTAGTAATTTCTACTTCATAAATTTTAGGATTCTCTCTAAAAGCCTCACTTAGATTGATATAATCACCTTTTGGGTTGAATAATATTTGTTGCTCTTCTTTACTTAAATTCGGATTTTTTATTTCTTCGGAAGTTGCTAATCTATATGAACCTTGCTCTCCAAAATTATTAGAAAAACTTTCTATAGCATATTTATTTACAGCTTCACTTCCCGTCATTGCAATTAAATAACCTACATCATTTAACTCTATATTGTCTGTTAAATCTTGGTTGTAAATATCTATTTCGATAGCTTCTATACCCGCTTTTAATGATTTTTGAATAAAGTTTTTATTAGAGTCTATCAAAATAACTCTTTTGTTATTTTCTTTTAAATATTTTGCAATTAGCCTTGCAGGGCTAGAAGCTCCAATAATTAAAATAGCATCGGTACTTTTTAGAAAAACACCTACCATTTTTGCAAATAACCTTGCCGTAGTAGCATTAAATAAAACCGTACCTAAAACAATCATAAACACCAAAGGTGTAATATACTCTGCTCCTTCTACACCTTGTTTTATTAGCTTACTCCCAAATAAAGACGCAATACCAGCCGCTACAATACCACGAGGTCCTACCCAACTGATAAATAGTTTTTCGTTAAATTTTAATTTAGAATTTCTTGTACTTACAAAAACAGCTAAAGGCCTAACTACAAAGACAACAATAGCAAAAAGCGTTGCTGTTTTCCAGGTATATAACAAGAGTAAATCTTCCATATTTATATTTGCAGCCAATAAAATAAATAGGATAGAAATTAACAATACACTTAAAGATTCTTTAAAGTAAAGAAGCTCTTTTAAGTTGCTTAATTTTCCGTTTCCTAAAACCATTCCCATTACCACAACAGCTAATAAACCAGACTCATGTGCAAAAACTTCCGACTCTATAAAAACTAATAAAACGGTAGAAAGAGACACTACATTTAGTAAATAATGAGGAATCATTTTTTTATTAATGGCATACGCCAAAGCATGCGCAAACGTAAACCCAAAAGTGGTTCCGAATAGTAATATTTTACCAAACTCCAATAAGGCTGTTTTAGTAAAACCACTTCCGCCACCTACACTAATAAACTCAAAAACCAATACTGCAACTAAGGCACCTATTGGATCTATTAAAATCCCTTCCCACTTTAAAACAGTAGAAACGTCTTTCTTTAATGGAATATTCCTTAAAATTGGTGTAATAACTGTAGGTCCTGTAACAATAATTAAACCCGCAAACAGAAAAGAAAGTTCCCAACTTAAATAAAAAACATAATGTGCTACAATTCCTGCTCCAAAAAAAGTAATAGTAGATCCTATCGTTATTAATTTAGTAATTACGGGTCCTACATTTTTAATTTCACTTCTTTTTAAGGTTAAACCACCTTCAAAAAGAATAATACTAATGGCTAAAGAAACAAAGTAGTACAAACTATCTCCAGGAAAAAGACCTTTTTGCCCATTCCAGATTGGTTCTATCCACTTAGTGCCATCTTCACTTAAAAACTCTGCAGCAATTGGCCCTACTAGCAAACCAATTAATATTAAAGGTAATATTGCTGGTATTTTAAATTTCCATGCTACCCATTGTGCTAATATTCCTAAAATAATTATTCCCGCTAACTCTATCATATATCAATCGTTCTATTAAATGTAAAAATAAGAATGTTTGCGTATCATAAAAATAAAATTGATACTTTTTTATTTTTTCTAAAATTGACATTATTCTACGGATAAATGAAACTATATATCTTTTTTTTACATAAAATGTATAAAATTACAAATAAAGCTACATTTTCTTAAAAATTAAAATTATTTTTTCTCCGTAGAGCCCTAATAACTAATGCTTTTGAAAACGAATGTATAAATAAGAAACCTTTAAAATTAGGCACTATAATTAATGTTGAAGTTAAAAACCTTGTTTTAGAAACAACTTTTATCAATATCTACCTAAATATTTTACAAAACGGTTTCTTTTAAACAAAGTCCGCAACAAGTAAATAAAGAATCTACAATACTTTTTAATGAAAATTGCACTATTTTTGACGTTCAATTTTTTTGAAGGTACACTATTTCTAAAACAGGCTATTTTAACAACCGTATTAACTAATTACAATGTAAATGCTTCTCTTGTTTTTAAAGTAGATTGTACACCTTTATTAAATGCAAAAGAAATGAAATCTCTTACTTATTTTAGTTTGAGATTATAAAAAAATATAAAAGTATGTTAGGATTACAATTTGAAACAGAAACTTCTTGGGCAGAAATTGCCAAAGATAATTTACAGCAAATACTTACAGACCATGCCTTTTTAGAGCAAAAAGCGGCTTCTAATGCGGTTTCTATTATTATTAATTACTCTGAAGAAACAGAACTTGTTAAGGAAATGAGCAATATTGCTATTGAAGAAATGCAACACTTTAAAATGGTGCATTTGTTAATGGTAAAACGCGGAATGGTTTTAGGACGTGAGCAAAAGAATGATTATGCTATTCGATTGCAAAAATTCTTTAAAAAAACTGGAGACAGAACCGATGCTTTAATTCAGCGTTTATTAGTTGCAGCCCTAATTGAAGCAAGAAGTTGCGAGCGTTTTAAAGTTTTTTCTGAAAACATGGAAGATGAAGAGTTGTCTAAATTCTACAACAACTTAATGATCTCTGAGGCACAACATTACACTACTTTTTTACAGTTTGCCCGTGAATATCAAGATAGAGAAATTGTTGATAAAAAATGGAATGCTTTGTTAGCTTTTGAAGCCGAATTGATGAAAGAACGTGGTAATACTGCTAAAATACACGGATAAATATTAGATATGGATATTGAAAATATTTCTAAAATTGAACATTTTTCTACTTTTGTAGATTTGAGTTTAAAAGAGTTTTGTGAGCAATTTAGCTTGTTGTTATCATTGCCTCCGATGACTTTTATTACGGAAGATGAAACTGAGAGTGCAGAAGTCAATTTTAACGGAATTGCTTATAATATAAGTAAACCTAATAAAATTGGGACCTTAAATGAATGGGATGAAAATGTACCTAAAGAGCATAATTTTGGAATTGTTTTAAGTATTGATAAAATAAATACCGATTTTAACAACACAAAATTAGAAGCAATAGGCAATCTTATTGCTACCAATTTTAATACAGATCTTTTATATTATAGAACCTGGTTTTCTACTGGTTTTAGCACAGAAAAGGTTCACATATTTACACCGAAAAAAAAATAACGAATGTTCTCTAAAGAAGAATCAGCACTTTTACGAAAAGATTTTTGGACTAGTTTTGGGAAATCTTTTCCTAGAAAATGGTTATTATATAATACAAAAATTAAGGGTTTCTCTTTTAAATTTGTTGCCGAAAGAAAACAAGCAATGGTTTGTATAGACATAGAGAACCCAGATGAATTGGTTAATTTACTCTACTACGACCAAATGTTATCTTTAAAAACCTTGCTAGAAACAGAGTTGCCAGAGGTGATTTTTAATGATGAATATGAGCTAGAAAGTGGCAAAATAATTCATAGAATCTACGTCCCTTTTGAAGGGAAATTTAGCGTTTATAATAAAAATTCTTGGAGAGATTGTTTTGAATTCTACATGGAAACTATGCCTAAATTTGAACTCTTTTATTATGAATATGAAGATATTATTAAGAACATTTAATCTTTATATTTTAAAAATTTACTTTAACTATTTGCTTATTATTTTGTGATTAAAAGGAAAATTATATTGATGTAATTGTAGTTTTAATTAAATTATAGAGCTAAAAAAACTATCCTAAATAAATAAAAATACTTAAATAAAAGGTTTAACAAAGGACTATTAAGTAATTAATATACAGTATGTTAAAATTAAAAACATAGCTTCAAACACAAGCTATCAATTTTTCTTATAGTCTATATTTTACTTGCGTTAAGGATTGGAACGACATCCTTTTTGTTTTTACAAAAAGATATAGTGTAAAGCCTGCCCTTTTTAGGGAACGCCCAACTTACTAAGCGTATTTATAACAAAAAAAAATCGTCCTAAAAAAGGACGATTTTAATAAGCTACTTTCTTCTTTTTCTATTTTATAAATGTAATGCTTAAAGGATAATTAGGCGCTTCATTATTACTTACTTTTATGGCGTTTATAATTGGAAAAATTAAATAGAAAATTCCGATTACAATGAACCCTAAAATTCCTAATCCAAAAAGAAAAATTAAAGGGATACAAATTAGAATATAAATAAACATAGAGATTCTAAAATTAAGAATTGCTTTCCCGTGTGTATCCATTCCAAAAATTTCATCCTTTTTGGTTAGCCATAAAATTAAGGGAACTATAAAACCACCAATGACGGTTACAAAATCTAATAATTGACTTAAATGGGTAAGTATTAATAACTGCTTATCTTCTTTCATTTTTATATTTAAAGTTTTAGTTGTGTACTTATTAGACTTAAAAACACTTGTTTTGTTACATATTTTTGTCTGTTATTTTTTATAAAAAAGTATTTGAGTTAAGATGTACTCTATTTGAGCAAAGACAAATTGTGCATTGATTGTAATTTTGTATGGAACTTAAAAACATATATAGTTATGAATTACTTAAATATAGACAAAGACAAAGTATTACCAGTTGTAACAGAATTAAATGTGCTATTGGCAGATTACCAAGTGTATTATCAGAAATTAAGAAATTTTCATTGGAATGTTTTAGGTAAAAACTTTTTTGAATTGCACAATCAATTTGAAGTAATGTACAATGACACCAAAATTAAAATTGATGATATTGCAGAAAGAATAGTTACCTTAAAGTACCACCCAATTAGTAAATTATCTGATTATATAGAGGTTTCTAATGTAAAAGAGTCTAGCCCATTGTTAACAGATGTAGAAATGGTAGACATTTTAAAAAATGATCATAAAATTATTTTAACACAACTGTCTAAAGTTATTACAAAAGCAAATGTAGCTGAAGATGAAGGTACCTTAGATTTAATTGGCGCTTACATTAGAGAGTTAGAGAAATCTTCTTGGATGTTAAATGCATGGTCTAAAAATACGAGTGACGTATTGGATAGTAGTTTTGTTGAATAGTGCTTTTTTTTTAATAAACAAATTAAAAAAACACTAACCCATAAAACAAAACATGAATAAAATAATTAACAAACTAGAAATCTGGAAAGATGTTTTTATTAAAAACATACCGAATATTGCCATAGCCATAATTGTATTATTTATAGCTTACTTTGCTTCTAGAGCAATGAATTCTATAGTAAATAAAACGATAGGAAAAAAAATAAGTCAAAAATCTGTAAGAGATTTAGTATCTAGAGTTGCCTCTGCCCTTACTATTTTACTTGGTTTATATTTTGCAATGACAATTTTAAAGTTTGATGATACTTTAAAAGCAATTGTATCTGCTGCCGGTGTTTCTGGTATTGTTATTGGTTTGGCGCTACAAGGAACACTTTCTAATACGATTTCTGGTGTTGTTTTATCTTTTAGACAAAACCTAAATATTGGTAATTGGATAGAAACAAATGGGTTTTCTGGCGAAGTAATGGATATAAATTTAAATTACTTTGTTATTAAAGAAGCAGATAATAACATGGTAGTTATACCTAATAAAACCATATTAGAGAGTCCTTTTAAAAATTACTCTCTAACTACTAAAATGAGAATTTCTCTTGAATGTGGTGTGGAATATGGTGCGGATTTAGAGAGGGTAGAAACTTTAACAAAAGAAGTTATTAATACTAATTTTGATCAAAAAAAGCTAGGGAAAAATGTAGAGTTCTATTTTACCGAATTTGGTGACAGCTCTATTAATTTTTTATGTAGATTTTGGATAGAGTCTGAAAATGCACTTGAACGATTGAAAGGAAAAAGTAATGCTATTATAAAAATTAAACAAGCGTTTGATAAAGAAAATATTAGTATCCCTTTCCCTATGAGAACTTTAGAAATTTTACCAAATCAGCAGTTAGATATTAAGAATGTTTTAGATAAAGAGCAATCTTAAATTTATAAACTTTATACCCCTAACGACTTAAAAAGCTTAGCACATTTTGTGTTGAGCTTTTTATTTTTCTGTAAAATCTTTGTGTATTTTTGCACTATGATTAAAAACGATACTATTATTGCTTTGGCAACTCCTGCTGGTGTTGGTGCAATTTCTGTGATTAGACTTTCTGGTGAAAATGCCATTACTATTGTTGATGCTTTTTTTAAATCGATAAAAAAAGGAAAAACACTAAAAAATCAGAAGACACACACCATACACTTAGGACATATTATACAAAATGATATTCTTGTTGATGAAGTTTTGGTATCGGTTTTTAAGAATCCGAATTCGTATACAGGTGAGAATGTTGTTGAAATTTCTTGTCATGGTTCTAGCTTTATTCAGCAAGAGATTATTCAGTTATTTTTACAAAATGGTTGTAGAATGGCAGATAATGGTGAGTTTACCATGCGTGCTTTTTTAAACGGTAAAATGGATTTATCGCAAGCGGAAGCTGTGGCAGATGTAATTGCTTCTAATTCTGCTGCGAGTCACCAAATGGCGATTCAGCAAATGCGTGGTGGAATTACCAATGAATTGAAAGATTTACGTGTTCAGTTATTAGATTTTGCTGCTTTAATTGAATTAGAATTAGATTTTTCTGGTGAAGATGTTGAGTTTGCTGATAGAACGAAGTTTAAAGAATTGGTGGCTAAAATTACGTTTGTGTTAAAACGTTTAATTGATAGTTTTTCTTTTGGAAATGCTATGAAATATGGTATTCCGGTTGCTATTATCGGTGAACCTAATGTTGGAAAATCAACTTTATTAAATACGCTTTTAAATGAAGAAAAAGCCATTGTTTCTGATATTGCTGGTACTACGCGTGATGCTATTGAAGACGAAATGATTATTGATGGTGTTGCTTTCCGTTTTATTGATACTGCCGGAATTAGAGAGACAGAGGATGTTGTAGAAAGCATCGGAATTAAAAAAGCCTACGAGAAAGCAGAAAATGCGCAGTTGATTATTTTCTTGATCGATTCTAATAAATATGCATATTCTAGTGAAGATTTTTTAACTGAAATTGAGACCATAAAAACACGTTTTCCAAATAAACGATTATTAGTGATTGCCAACAAAGTGGATACTTTATCTTGTTCTGATTCTTCTATTTTACAATCGGAAATTGAAAATCTAATTTTACTTTCTGCTAAAAACAAAACGGGTATTGAAGAACTAAAAAACGAATTGACTTCTTTGGTTAATATTGGTGCTTTAAGTAATAATGAAACGATTGTTACCAATTCGCGTCATTTTGAGGCTTTAAACAATGCTTTAATCGCTATTTCTTCTGTGCAAGAGGGAATTGATTTAGATATTTCTACAGACTTGTTTTCTATTGATATTCGTGAGTGTTTGCGCCATCTTGGTAATATCACTGGAGAATACGATGTAGATAAAGATATTTTGGGGCATATTTTTGGGAATTTTTGTATTGGGAAGTAAATCATTGATTAAAAACTACTTAAATACTTATTAAAAGTTAATTTTAAAATTATAAAATCCACCTGAATATAATATATAAACCATTCAGAATATCTTTATCCTTTTTTTTAATAAACAATCAACTGATTTTTGAGAACGGAAAAATTACATGGGGATATTTTACTCTTAAAACAAAAACGAAGGTAAATTGTAAAATAATTTACCTTCGTTTTTTTAATGGATATAAATAGACACTTATATAAAAATACTTTTATACAAATGTGTTTTTGCACAAAAGTATACTTAGACACTTATATAATTATATCAAACTAAAGACTTCTTAAAAGTCTCTAAATTCCCTCCTAACCCATTAAACATTCCCATAACACTACAGCTCTTTTTATTTTTGTAGTATAAATGTGATTCAGTCTAAAAAAATGAGTATTGCTGGTGATCCGAGGTTGTAAAACAGACTTTTAGTTAATAATAGATATAAATACAACTCTTTTTTCATGCGAATACGGAAACCCGTAACAATGAGTCAATTGTTCTCTATACATTTATGTTTTAAATATTATTAACATAAATATTCTCTATGAATATAATAAATCACAACCCCTACCGAATTGCAGGAATTCTTTCAAATGCTACTGCTAGAGAAATAGAAAGACAAAGAGGTAGAATCAATGCATTTGCAAAAGTTGGAAAGGAAATAAAATCTGATTATGATTTTCAAATTCTAGATAGTATTACAAGGACTGAAGATTCAATAAATAAAGCTTTTTCAGACATTCAACAAGCTCAAGATAAAGTAAACTACGCCTTGTTCTGGTTTGCGGAAGCAAATCCTTTTGACAAAACAGCTCTTGAATACTTGAAGAAAGAGAACCCACTAAAAGCTATTGAAATATGGGAAAAAGTAACTATCAATAAAGAAGTTACCTCTAAAAACTTCTCATCCTTTAATAATTTAGGAACCCTTAAACTTATAAGTCATTTTCAAGAAGATATTCAAAATGGTATTGAAACAAAAATAAAACTAATTGAATCTGATTATTTCAAAAGTTTTATTAACGCAGTTGCTGATGAAACCTTTGCTATTACAAGTGAGAAACAAATAGAGAAATTTATTGATGAATTGCTTAGGCAATTCAAAAACCAATATTCAAGCTCAGAAATCTTACAATTATTTAGTAATTGCAACGGTTCAACACAAAAGTATCTTTCTAAAAAGTTTACAGAAGAACCACTTCATAATATTGAAAGTCAAATTGAAAGCACTAAAAAGAAAAGAAACCAAAACAAAGAAGACGCTTACCAATTTGGATTAAGTTTAGCTGCATACTCTAAAGACAATTTAGTAACTCTGCAATCCTTACTTGGAACTACTGACTTAAAATATAAAACAATTGCTGACCAATTGGCAAATGAAATAATGCAATGTGGAATTGATTATTTCAACCATAGTCTCGAAAATGATTCTAGTGACAACTATTTAGAACAAGCTCAAAAGTTAACAAAAATAGCTGATAGAATTGCGGTTGGTAAATTAACAAAAGATAGAGCAAAAGATAGTCTTGCTTCACTTGCTGACATGAAAGACCGAGAGATAAATCAAGCTATTGAAGTCTTGAGCTCTATTAAGTTGGCATATAATAAAGCTATTAGCGAAATTGAAGCACAAGTATCTCAAATGCTTATGTCAATGTCATATAATCAGTCTATCAATTATACTAAAATAGATAAATTGAAGGAAAATTGTCTTAATTGGTCAAAAGTGGTAGAAGTTGTTAGGGCTTCAATAAGTATAAATGACATTGCAATAATACAGCTTTGTCAACATCAAAGAAAAGTTTCAGAATATAAAAATCTCGTAGATTTCTTGTTTAATAAACTTGGACCGATTCAAATAAATCAAGTAAAACATATATGTTATTGGAAAGATGTAAGAGCCGTTCAAGCCAAATCTACAGCAAAAAAAGTTAGTTCAACTATCAGTAATGCAACTGATAGCGGCTGCTATATTGCTACAATGGCTTATGGAGATTATAATCATCCTCAAGTAATAGAATTACGAAATTTTAGAGATGATTTTTTAAGTAAAACCATCGTTGGAAGACATTTTATCAAATTCTACTACAAATATTCACCAAGTTTAGTTGAAAAGTTAAAAAACAAACAAAGTATTAACCTCATAATCCGAAAAGGTTTAGATCAATTTATTAAAGCAATCAAAAAATAATGAAAAAAATTTTATTCATAGCTCTGTTTTTCGGAGCATCAAACCTTTTTGCTCAACAGCAAAAAGATTCTATTTTGGTTAAAGAAATACCAACTATAAAAAACAATGTTTTTAAACAAAGACAAGAAATAAATTCTTTGACTAAAAAACTAAACAATCAACAGTATATTCTAAATCAGCAAAAAAAGGGTTTGAAAACATTAAACCTCAAATCAGAAAAACAAGAAAATATTATTGATAGTTTAAATCAACTCATTCAAACCAACAGCAAGAATATTGTAACCAATTCAACAGAATTAGGAACAAAAATAAAACAAACAGACGACAACGCTAACTCTAAAATTTCTGAACTAGATAGTAATTTAAGCAAAAACCGTTTGTATTGGATAATTGCAACTTTGGCTACACTTATATTAGGTGGCTTGGTTTATTGGTTACTTGGTAGACGTATTCAATCTAGTAAAACAGATGTTGAAACTCAAATTAAAAACACAAAAACTGCTTTAGAAGAAGAAAGTGTGAAATTGGATAACAAATTGGTAGAAGTCTTAGAAACTCAATTGAAATTAAAACAAGAGCAAACCAAAGTACAACCTACAACATCTAACGAAAAAGAAGATCATTCATTAGCTTTAAAAGTAGCCGATGAAGTGATAAGGATTCAAAAGAATTTGAGCAGAATGGACGAAAGTACAAAAGGATTAAAACAACTAGGCTCTTCTGTAAAACGTATTCAAGACAATTTTGCATCAAATGGTTACGAATTAGTAGAAATGATTGGTAAAGAATACAACGAAGGAATGAAAGTTACTGCTAATTTTACTCCAAGTGAAGATTTAGAAACAGGAAAACAAATTATTTCAAGAATTATAAAACCACAAGTTAACTTTAAAGGAACAATGATACAAGCTGCTCAAATTGAAGTTAGTGTAGGTGAATAAAAAATATCAAATGACAAGAACAAAAATAGATTACGGAATTGATTTAGGAACTACTAATTCTGCAATTTCAAGAATGGAAAATGGAGAAGCAACCATTAAAAAAACTGATACACTAAAGGACACAATGCCTTCATCTGTTTATATCAACAAGAAAAAAGCAATACAAGTTGGAGACAGTGCCTACAATGCCCTAAAACGCGATAAACTTAAGGCTATGAAAACTTGGGATGATTCAAATTCCAATTCTTATATAGAATTTAAAAGAACCATGGGAAGTGATAAGTCCTATTCAAGTTCAAATCTTGGAAAAGATTTAACCTCTGAAAAGTTATCTGCCGAAGTTTTAAAGACTTTAAAATCTTTTGTTAAAGATGAAAATGTAAATTCCATAGTAATTACAGTTCCAGCGGCTTTTAAAAACAATCAGAAAGAAGCAACTAGAGAAGCTGCGCAATTAGCAGGTTTTGACCATATAGAATTATTACAAGAACCTGTTGCTGCAGCTATGGCTTACGGGTTAAGTTCAGATAAAAAAGATGGTTTTTGGTTAGTTTTTGATTTCGGAGGAGGAACATTTGATGCTGCACTTTTAAAAGTTGAAGAAGGTATTATGAAAGTAATTGATACCGAAGGGGACAATTATTTAGGAGGTAAAAATTTAGATTTTGCTATTGTGGATGAAATCATATTACCATATATAGAAGAAAACTTTGTGATAGATTCTATTTTAGCAGATGACTCTAAAAAGCAAATATTAAGAAACGCTATGAAGTTTTATGCTGAAGAAACAAAAATAAAACTTTCATTTAATGATACACACAACATACTTTCTGATTTAGGAGACATCCCTGGTGAAGATGATGAAGGTGAAGAATTTGAACTTGATATTACAGTTACTCAAGCAGATATTACAAAAGCACTAGGACCTGTTTTCCAAAAAGCAATCGATGTAAGTAAAAATCTTTTAGAACGAAATAATTTAAAAGGCTCTTCTTTAGATTCTTTAATATTAGTTGGAGGGCCAACATTTTCTCCTGTATTACGTAAAATGTTAGAAGCCCAAATTTGTAAACCTGATACAAGTGCAGATCCAATGACTGTTGTTTCAAAAGGTGCTGCATTGTACGCTTCAACAGTTAATATTTCTGAAGAAGTAAGAGAACAAACAAGAGATAAAACCAAAATACAGTTAGAAATAGCGAATGAATCTTCAACAGTTGAAACAGAAGAATTTGTACCTATCAAAATTTTAGCTGATAAAACAGAAGGCGAAATCCCTGAAAAAGTATTTGCAGAAATAACAAGAGGTGATAAAGCTTGGTCTAGTGGTAAAGTAGAAATAAATACTATTGGTGATGTTGTTGAAATTCAATTAAATGAAGGCAAAACAAATGTTTTTGACGTTGTTTTATATGATAACAAAGGAAATATTTTAGAGGGAGAACCTTCTAACTTTAGTGTAATTCAAGGCTCAAAAATTGGAAACGCAACATTAGCTTATAATATTGGAATAGAGTTAAAAGATAAAATAACAAATAAAATACGTTTTAAATCAATTAAAGGTTTAGAAAAAAACCTATCTATTCCTGCCGTCGGCACAAGTAATGGTTTAAAAACTCAAAAACAAATTCGCCCAGGAATCGAATCTGATTTTATAAAAATATCAGTTTATGAAGGTGAGCACGCTTCTGATGGTACTAGAGCTATTTATAATGAACATGTTACAGATATCATTATTAGTGGAATAGATTTACCTGCTTTATTACCAGAAAATAGCGATGTAGATTTAACTATAAATGTTGATAGATCTGAAAAAATAACTGTTACAGCTTATTTTCCTTATTTGGATTTTACAACAGAGATAGAAGTTGATGCGACCAAATCAACTATAGAAACATCTTGGTTAGCTAATGAAATTAGGAAAGCCAAAGGAAGTGTAAGTGAATTAAGAGACGAAGGAAATCCTGATGAAGCTAAACTTCAAAAAATAGAAATCGAATTAGTTGAACTTGAAAAATCATTTAAAAATAATAAAAATGATATTGATGCTAAATCAGAAGCCTTAAGTAATTTAAGAAAATCACTTAAAGTAATTGATGCCTTAAACGAAACAACAGAATGGCCTAAACTAGAGGAAGAACTTAAAGAAGAATTTTACAGGTTAGAAAAAGCAAATACTGATTTAGGAAACGAGAAAAGTACACAATTAGTCGATGAACTTCGTTCACCATTAGAGGAAGTCATAAAAACTAAAGACGTAAAACTAGGCACCGCATTATTAGATGAAATTAGCGGCTTCTTTTTTCAATTAACAATGATTTATCAACTTATGGGAATGTTAAGAGACTTTAATGATAATTTCAGCGATTATTCTTGGAGCGATCCTAACAGAGCAAGACAATTGGTAAATAAAGGTACCAGCAAAATATCAGAGAATCCAGACAAAGAAGAATTAAGACAAATCTTAATTTCATTATATGATATGTTACCTAAAAATGAGCTTCCTAGTGAAGATAAAGAAATTTTAAAGGGTTAAAATAAAGTTATATGAAATTAAAAATTAAACTTCTTCTTCCATTCTTTTTTTTAGCATTAATTATTGCTTCCTGCGAAAGTAAAGCAGAAAAAGAACAACGTGAAGCAAAAGAACTTCAACAAAAAATTCAGATAAAAGCTCGAAAGGAAAAAGAAGCTAAAGTAGTTGCTTTTCAAAAAGAACAAAAAAGAATTGAACGCGAAAAAGAAGAAACGGCTAAACGCATAAAAAGAGAAGCCAAACTAAAAAAGGAACGTGAAGAAAAAGCAATCTATGATAGGTATATAAACAATTCTTTACGCACAGGCGCTACACCTTATGCTTACTGTTTTGGTTCTAATAATTCTTGTTCTGATTATGGATGTTCTCAAATTAAGGTTACTACACCTACTAATTCTGATGTTTTGGTAACCATTAAAAAAAATGGAAAAGTATATAGACATGCTTATATAAACGCGAATAGTTCTTATACGTTTGAGTTTCCAAATGGCAGCTATCAAACCTACTTTTATTATGGTAAAGGATGGAATCCTAATAAAGTAATGAAAAAAACGGATTGTGGTACTTTAAAAGGTGGCTTTATTGCCAATGAGCATTTTGGAAAAGACAACCTACAGACGTTAAATAATAACATTTTAGAATATCAATTGATATTAGAACAGAATGGTAATTTTAGTACTAAACCGAGTAATTCAGAGGAAGCTTTTTAAATGAATACATCAAAACACATATTATCCAAAGGTCAAAATATTGACAATAAATACAGCATCACTTTCTTTCTAAAAAAAGGGAGTTATGCTGAAACCTATCGTGTAAAAGATCTAGAAGGGAAAACAAAACTTTTAAAGTTGTTTCGCTATTCTAAACTAGACAGAACACAGTTTGATAGTAATGATGATATCTTGGAAATTGAAATTTTAAAGCAAATTAAACATCCGAATTTGGTTGCGTATCACGATAGTGGCGAATTGCTTTTAGAAAATCAAAAATATGCTTTTGTAATACTCAATTTCATTAGTGGAGAAACTTTGGCTGATAAAATGAAACGAGAGAAAACATTAAATCAGTACGAAACAAAAGATATAATTTCAGGTGTTTTAAATGGATTAAACTATTTACACAATTTAGATAATCCAATAATACACAATGATATTACGAATTTAAATATCATGACTGATTTATCAGGTAAAATTCCCATTCCAAAAATCATTGACTTTGGTTATGCTCGCTATTTGAACCAATCAAACAAAGATTTTTTAAAGGACGGATTAAATCCATTTTATCAGGCTAATGAAAATTTCAACAAAGTATTTACAGAACAAAGTGATGTGTTTTCTGTAGGAGCCTTGTATTATCATTTACTTTTTGGCCTACCTCCTTGGTTTGTTGAGATTTCAAAATATAAATCCGATAAAATAAGATTAGAAGATGCTGTTTTAGAAGAACGTAAAAAGCCATTAAAATTTGACAAAAATATAGATAAACAAACACAAAATATTATAGCCAAAGCTTTACAACCAAACACTGAAAATCGTTTTAAAAATGTAAAAGAGTTTATACAGGCTATTAATGGCGAATTAGAGGTTAAACAGCTTTCAACGGTTAATGAAACTGCTAAACCAAAACTTAAAAACCTAAAAAACGGACAAGGTTTTAAGGCTATTGCAGGAATGCAAGAGCTTAAAGAAACGATACAAGTAGATGTAATTGATGCCTTAAATGACAAAGAAAGATATGCCGAATATGGCTTAACAATTCCTAATGGAATGTTATTATATGGCCCACCAGGTTGTGGTAAAACATTTTTTGCAGAGCGAATGTCGGAGGAAATAGGTTTTAATTTTTATCAAATAAAACCTTCAGATATTCAAAGTAAATTTATAAATGAGTCACAAGAAAATATCAAACGTTTATTTGATGAAGCAAGAGAAAATGCACCTAGTATTATTTTTATTGATGAATTAGATGCAGTAGTTCCTAATCGTAATAATACGGGTATTAACCACATGAATACAAGTGCTGTTAATGAGTTTTTAGCACAAATGAATAATTGCGGTGATGATGGTGTTTTTATTATTGGCGCTACCAATAGACCAAATGTTATTGACCCTGCTGTTTTAAGAGCAGGACGTTTAGATAAAACCATTTATTTACCACCACCAGATTTTGAAGCACGTGAATTAATGTTTAGACTATATTTAGATAAGAGACCTAGAGAAATAGGTTTAGATTATAACGAATTAGCAAAAGCAACCGAAAACTATGTTTCTAGTGATATTAAATTTTTGAGTGATGAAGCGTCTAGAAAAGCTTTAAAAATGAAATCTAGAATTACAAAAGAAATTTTATTAGAAACTATTAATAGCAATAGACCTTCAATTTCTCTAATTGATTTAAAGAGCTATGAATCTATAAAATCAAAGATGGAAGGAATATCTGAAAACACAAATAATCGACCAAGTATTGGTTTTTAAAACATTTAATATGGAAACTATAAATTTTAATAAATTATTACTTAAAACTGCATTTTCATGCATGGCATGTGATGGAGATATTGATAAAAAAGAAGTAAAACTAATTAAGCGATTACATAAGGAAAAAAAGACTTTTGGAGATATTGACATTAATCTAGAAATGGACAATTTATTAATTGCTATTAACAAAGATGGACATCAATTTTTAAAACAATACTTTCAAGAACTTACAGCGACCACACTAACTGAAGCAAACGAGTTAGAAATTGTTAAAGTAGCTATTGAAACCATTAAAGCAGATGATAAAATAGAATACAGTGAAATTAAATTTTTTAAAGTAATTCGTTCAAAATTAAAAATAGGAAATCAACCTATTCTTGATAAATATCCTGACTTTGAAGACTATTTAGAGCAAGATATTATAAGTGATTCTTATTTATCTAGATTACAAGATGATTTTTTTGACACCCATATTTCAAATGAATTTCAATTAATTAATGAAATTGATGATGATATTTTAAAGAGTCTAAAAGAAGATAATGAAGAATAACTTAACAGTTATCAAAATTCCATTAGCAATACTTTTATTGTTATGTTTATTAGATATGCCTTATGGATTCTATGAATTTGTAAGGTTTGTAGCACTTATTGCCTTTGGAATTTTGGCATATCAATCTAAAGAAAAAGAAAATAAAAGTGAACTAATTATTTATGCTTCCCTTGCCCTACTCTTTCAGCCATTTTTTAAAATTGCACTTGGTAGAACTTTATGGAATATCGTAGATGTAATTACGGCGATCTACCTACTACTTAACATTGTGAGAAATCAAAAGATAAATAAGACTTTATAAAACTATATTTCTATAAATATAGTTTTATACAATTAAGGAAATCCGTAATTATATATCGGTTGGTTTTCTTACTTTAGGGCTTGAAAAGAAATTGTAATCGAGTATGAATAAAAAAGAGCTATCCGAGTCTGATATTAAGGCTAAATTCATTACACCTGCAATTCTTAGTTCAGGTTGGGATGAACATACACAAATTGAACGTGAGAAATATTTTACAGATGGTAGAATCTATGTAAAAGGAAAAATGACAAGAAGAGGTAAACGTAAGTTTGCTGATTATATCTTGTTTTATAAACCAAACATGCCTATTGCTGTTATTGAAGCAAAATCAAATGATAAAAGCCTAAAAAGTGGTATTCAACAAGCATTAGGTTATGCAAACACATTAGATATTCCTTTCGTGTTTAGTAGTAATGGAGATGGATTCTATTTTCATGATAAAACAGCTTCGGATGGTCAAATTGAAAAAGAATTAAGTTTAGAAGAGTTTCCTTCTCCGCAAGAACTTTGGGAGAAATATAAAAAGTACAAAGGAATTGAAACAAAGGAGCAAGAAAGTATTGTTACTCAAAATTATTTTTCAGACAACTCCGGTAGAAGTCCCAGATATTACCAACAAATAGCAGTAAATAGAACTATAGAAGCTGTAGCAAAAGGTCAGAAGAAAATTATTTTGGTAATGGCTACTGGTACTGGTAAAACATATACCGCTTTTCAAATTGCACACAGATTATTCAAATCTAAAGCCAAAAGAAAGATCTTATTTTTAGCAGATAGAACCGCCTTAATTGATCAAACATTAAGAGGGGATTTTAGGCACTTTAAAGATGCTATGACTGTTATTAAAAAGAAAGTGGTTAGTGATGAGCATGGCAAAGATGTTTTAGTCTCTAATAAAAAAAGAGGAATAGATTCATCAGATAAAGCTTTTGACATTTTTTTAGGTTTGTATCAAGGATTAAGCAATTCAGACCCTGAAGTTTCAGATGCTTTTAAAGATTTTAGTCCAGATTTTTTCGATCTTATTATTATAGATGAGTGCCATAGAGGAAGTGCAAAAGAAGATAGTAAATGGAGAGAGATTTTAAAGTACTTCGATAGTGCAACTCATATTGGTTTAACCGCAACCCCTAAGGAAACGAAAGAGGTTTCAAATATTGAATATTTTGGAAAACCTATTTATACCTACTCTTTAAAACAAGGAATTGATGATGGATTTTTGGCGCCATACAAAGTTGTAAAAGTAACCTTGGATATTGATGCGGAAGGATGGAGACCTCCAAAAGGTTTTTTAGATAAAAAAGGAAATCCTGTAGAAGATAGAATTTACAATAGAACAGATTTTGACAGGAACATTGTAATAAAGGAACGTAGAAAGGTAGTTGCAGCTAAAATTACTGAATTCTTAAAAGGCTATGATCGTTTTGCAAAAACAATTCTCTTTTGCGTAGATATAGAACATGCAGAAGGTATGCGTACTGCTTTGGTAAATGCAAATGCCGATTTGTATAATGAAAACAACAAATACATAGTACAAATTACAGGAGATAATAAAATAGGAAAAAGACAATTAGATAATTTCATTTCTCCAAGTGAAAAATACCCTGTAATTGCTATTACTTCTAAGTTAATGACTACTGGTGTAGATGCACAAACTTGTAAATTAATTATTTTAGATAGCAATATTGGCTCTCCAACAGAATTTAAGCAGATTATTGGTAGAGGAACTCGAATTAATGAGGAATATGGTAAAAAGTATTTTACCATTATGGATTTTAGAAATGCAACACATCATTTTGCTGATCCTAACTTTAATGGTAATCCAGAAATGATTAAGGAGGTTAATGAAGTGGATGATGTATCAGGTGTAGACGATATTGAGCCAGAAGAACCAATTATAGATGGTTTAGACGGAACTGAAATAGATTTCCCTGAAGATGAAAATGATTATCCACCAATAACAGGAGGAGGACATATTATTGAAGAGTCGAATGAAAAAATAAGAATAGATCATGGTGTAAAGGTTTCTATAATGGGAGAAAGTGTTCAGTATTTAGGTACAGATGGAAAACTAATTATTGAATCTTTTAATGATTATACTAAGAAGAACGTAAATAAACAATATCAAACTTTAGACGATTTCTTATTTAGATGGAATAAAGAAGAAAAGAAAAAAGTCATTGTAAAAGAACTGGAAGAACAAGGAGTTTTCTTTGACGAATTGAAAGAAAAAGTGGGAAAAGAATTTGATCCATTTGACTTAATTTGTCATATTGCTTTTGAAGCAAAACCATTAACAAGAAAAGAAAGAGCAGAGAATGTTAAGAAGCGAAACTATTTTACAAAATACGGTGTACAGGCTCAGGCTGTTCTAAATAGCTTGTTAGATAAATATGCAAAAGATGGCTTAGTAACCATAGAAAGTACAGAAGTATTAAAGTTAGACCCTCTTAATAAATTAGGTACTGCCGTAGAATTAATAAAAGCTTTTGGAGGCAAATCAAAATACTTACAAGCGTTAAAGGAGTTGGAACAAGAATTATATAAAGACGTAGGGTAATGGGAATTAAACTAACGAAAGAAACTTGCTCATTAAGCATAGAAAAGCTCAAAACTTTAAAGTCTAATTTAGAATTGAAAAATTCCAATTTAAATTTTATCGTTACTGATAAGGTTATATCTAAGTACCATGATAGTTTTATTCAGTGTCATGATGAAGTAAGGAGATTTCTTATAGAAAGTTTTAATGAACCAATTTCTGAAGTAACTATTGATATGTTGATTCAAATTGAAAAAGATGAGTTCTTTTTGAAGAAGGTATTTGCATTAATAATATCAAATAATCAAGTTTTAGGATTTCAAGAAGTAACAATAGAAGGATTAAAATCAGTAACGCTTGAGACAATGTACTTATCGAAAGAATTAAGAGGGAAAAGCCTTGGGAAATGGTTAATTTCTGCTGCTTTGATAAATTGTATAGAAAAAATGGAAGGATTAAAGCTAATTGAAACCAATGTTAATGAACAAAATATTCCAATACTAAAAACATTAAAACCTTTTGGATTTTACGCAAAAACAAGTATTGATCAACTAATTAAAAATATAAAATAGCATAAATGGCAAATGTAGGCGCTGTAGTTAGCAGTATAAGAAATATAATGAGGCAAGACAGAGGTATCTCTGGTGATGCACAAAGATTAGAGCAATTAGGATGGATGCTATTTTTAAAAATAATTGACGATAAAGACCAAGAATTAGAAATAACCAAAGACAATTATGTTTCTGTAATACCAGAAAAATACCAATGGAGAACTTGGGCGACAAATACAGAGGGAATTACAGGTGATGAATTATTAGAATTTATAGACAGTAATGCCGAAGGAAATAGAGGTTTGTTTGCTACTTTAAGAAGCTTAACAAGCAATACCAACCCAAAAAGAGCTGCCATTGTAAAAGAGGTATTTGAAGGTTCTAACAACTTTATGAAATCGGGTTACGAAATGCGTAAAGTGATTAATAAACTAAATGAAGTTGACTTTAATAACTCTAAAGACAAGCAAGTTTTTGGAGATATTTACGAAAGCATATTAGTAGAATTACGAGATGCAGGTAACAAAGGTGAGTATTATACACCAAGAGCTGTAACGCAGTTAATGACAAAGATGACCAACCCAACCTTGGGTGAAAAAGTGTTAGACCCTGCTGCAGGAACTGGTGGTTTTCTTACAGAAGCGATAGAGCATGTAAGAGCACATTATGTACATACTGTAAAAGACGAACACCAATTACAGAATAGCATTACTGGTTGGGAATTAAAACCAGTAGCCTATGTTTTAGGATTGACCAATTTAATTTTACACGAAATTGACATACCAGATTATGTATATCAAGACAGTTTAAAAATAGAATACAATGGTATAAAAACCAAAGATAAGGTAGATGTAATATTGGCAAACCCTCCTTTTGGGGCAAGTATTGCAGACGGTGTAGAAACCAACTTTCCTGCAAGTTATAGATGTAAAGAATCTGCAGATTTATTTGTTATTTTAATGCTACAATTATTAAAACCCAAAGGAAGATGTGCCATTGTGTTGCCAGATGGATCTATAACTGGCGATGGTGTAAAAGCACGTATTAGAGAAAAATTATTAACAGACTGTAATTTACATACCATTATACGTTTGCCGCAAACCACATTTTTTCCTGCAACAGTAAGTACCAACTTATTGTTTTTTGAAAAAGGGAGTAAAACCAAAGACATTTGGTATTATGACCACAAATTACCAGAAGGACAAAAAAGTTATTCTAAAACAAAACCCATACAATTTAACGAATTTCAACCTATTGTAGATTGGTGGGGAAACCGAAAAGTAAGTGACCTTTCTTGGAAAGTGAATATAAAAGATTTGAAAAATTGGGATTTAGACAATAAGAATCCTACAGTTGAGGAGGAAGAGGAAATGAAGTCTGCGAATGAAATTATATCTCTTTTGTCAAAATCATTTTCTAAATCTAATGAAATTGCATTAACCATTAAAGATGCAATAAGTGGTTAAAAAATATACTGATAATTATCGATTAGATATCGCTTACGCAACAATCTTTAGAGAGATAAAACCTATAGAGGAATTACTTATTCATTCAGTTTTGGATATTACAAGTGGTGATAATCTAACAAAGAGTAATATGGTTCCTGGTGAACATATTGTTTATGGCGGAGGTGGAACAACAAATAAAAAACACCATAAATTTAATATAGACTATAAAACTATTGGAATAGGTCGTGTTGGAGCAAGATGCGGTTGTGTTTTTGAAATAAAAAAGAACTCTTGGGTAACGGATAACGCTTTATTAATTCAATCTTTTGATGAAAGATTTTCTTTGAATTTTTTAAGACATTTTTTAGCATTTTCAAACTTAGGTCAGTTTGCAAATAATGCGATGCAACCTGTTATCAGTAAAACAAGAATTAAAAATATATTAATACCATTAATTCCTTTGGAAGAGCAAGAAGAACTCTCTAAAATTCTTGATGCTATTGAAAGTAATATTAAATTTAAGAACATTAAGTATAAAAAAATAATTTCTAAAATTGAAATTATTGACAATTGGGAATTGCTTAACACTGAAATTGAATCCCAAAAACATTACTTATCCCAACTAAAACAATCCATTTTACAAGAAGCGATACAAGGAAAATTAACAGAAGATTGGAGAGTAAATAATCCAGAACTTATTTCAGGATCTAATTCTGCAACTGCCTTACTAAAACGTATAAAAGTAGAAAAAGCACAACTTATAAAAGACAAAAATATAAAAAAGGAAAAACCTTTACCTAACATTATTAAAGAAGATGTCCACTTCCAATTACCTGAAAGTTGGGTTTGGACAAGGCTTGGGGATATTTGTAATAATATAACATCAGGCTCTACACCATCAAAAGATTCTTTTTTAAGTAATGAAATTCCATATTTAAAAGTCTATAATATCCGTAATCAAGAAATTGATTTTAAATATAAACCACAATTTATTAAACAAGCTGTACATGAATCATCTTTAAAGAGATGTATTTTAAAACCTGGAGATGTTGTAATGAATATTGTTGGCCCACCTTTAGGGAAAGTTGCTATTATACCAGAAGATTATCCTGAGTGGAATTGTAATCAAGCAATATCAATATTTAGATGTATTAACTCATCTATAAACCAATTTATTTATCAATATTTATGTGCTGGTTTGTATTTAGACTATTTACATTATAAAGGTATGGCAGGTCAAGATAATATTTCGGTTACAATGTGTAAAGAATTAGTAATTGGACTTCCACCACTTTCTGAACAAAAAGAAATCGTAAAAAAAGTAAAACAATTAATGGTACAGTGCCAACAGCTTGAGCAAGAAATAACAAAAAGTGAAGCCAATGCACAAATGCTAATGCAAGCGGTATTGAAGGAGGCTTTTAGTAATAGTTAATCGAAATATATTAAGAATAAATAAAAAAAAATGAACTATTGGAAATTAGGTTGTAGATGGGGTAGTAAATCAAAAGGTAAACCATTGTTTAATGATTTATTGGAAAAAGAAAATATCGTAATTAGTTGGATAGACAATGATTTTGGAAAAAACAATATAGTTTTATTAACAGATGGCTTTACTCCCATTGGCATTGCTGTTACTAAAAGCGAAAAAAAACCGATTTCAAAATTAAAGCATCTTGAAAAAGAATTTATAGAGAAAGGTATTTATTTTGATGAGAAATTATTTTATTATGAAGCTGATATTTATACTATAAAATACCCAAGTTTTAAGTATGAGTACCAGGTTGGAATTAGCCAAATTCAAAGCACAGGCATAATAACGTTAATACAAAAAACATTAAATCAGATGAAAATCGATGAAAACACTGAAAATATTATCTCTGTTTTAGAACATAAAAAACAAATTATTTTACAAGGTCCTCCAGGAACAGGTAAAACAAGATTGGCTAAACAAATAGCAGAAAAATTAACTGAGAATAATCATTTTAATACTGAGACTAATACTACTGTAAAACCAAATAAAGAAATTAGTATTTCACCTGCACTCATAAAATCGTTTTTTAAAGTTGGAGACAAATTTATAGGTAAGAGTAATAAAGAATTTGAAATTATATCTTTAGACATTAAGACTATAAGTGTAAAAAGTAAAACAAGTAAAGTTTGGAAACCTTCATATAATAAAATTATAAAATCGTACAATGAGGAGCTTTTTAATATTCCTGGAAGAACAGGTGGCTTTAAATCGTATGAGGATGCAGTAGCTAAATACCTTAAAGAGAAATTAACATCTGATGACTTTAGTATAATACCAGAGCTGGAAATAGAAGATACCAGTACTGACTTTGTGCAACTAGTTCAATTTCATCCATCCTATACGTATGAGGATTTTGTGAGAGGAATCGTAGCGAAGTCTGATGATGATAACAATATCACTTATTCGACAGAAGACAAGATATTAATTAATATTTCTAACGATGCGCTTCAAAATCCTAACAATAATTATGTGTTAATTATTGATGAAATAAATCGTGCCAATTTATCGTCTGTTTTAGGAGAATTAATTTACGCCTTGGAATATCGTGGAGAAGATGTAAATAGCTTATATGAAATAGATGGAGATTCTAGAATTGAATTACCAAAAAATTTATTTATTATAGGTACCATGAATACGGCCGATAGAAGTGTTGGCTATATAGATTATGCTATTAGAAGGCGTTTTGCGTTTGTAGATGTATTACCAAAAGTACTAACAAATGAAGAATTAAAAAGAGATAGAGATGAAAAAGAACCAAAAGAATTAGAGTTTGCAACAGAACAATTTATAGCTGTTTCAAAATTCTTTATTAAAAATGAAGTGTTGTCTGTAAATGATGAAACCGTATTGGAATCTTCGGATTTTTTATCCGATGAATTTAAACCAGAAGACATTTGGTTAGGGCATAGTTATTTTATCTACGAAAAAGGAAATTTTGAATTAAAACTAAAATACGAAATAAAACCTATTTTAAGAGAATATGTAACAGATGGTATCTTAAAAGATAGTGGTGATAAAAAGATTCTTGAAGAAATAAACGCATTATAAATGATTATTCTTGGAGAACACTTTGGGAATAAATTTAAAAAAAGTGATAGATATCTTTTAAATGATCACAATAGACAATATTGTAAGAATCTAAATTTTGAAGGTGAATTAACCAAAGAATTTAATAGCCAAAAAGATACTTTTTGTTACAAATTAAATAAGTCAGAGGAAGATATATATCAATTTGAAACTGGTTATTATATTGGTGTTGACTGGATAGGTGAAACTAATATACCTATTTACGTTGAACCAAAAGTAAATGAGGCAGTAACAGAAGTAGATTATTTGTCAATGCTTTTTGAAGCTTTAGAAGAACCTAAAAACTTTGAACATTTAAATAACTTATATACTATAGATTTTGACGCTCCTTTATTGGAAATAGAGCAATATCAGGATAAATTAACTCCTTTGTTATTATTACAATTTCTGCAAATAGTAAAGCAAATTGTAAGAAAAGGATTAAAAAAATCTTACTATAAAGTAACTAAAAACTTAAACGCTAAAGTAAAAGGTAAAATATTAATAAACGCAACTGTAAAACAAAATCATAGCAAACAAAAAATGCTTTATAATGTTTGTCAATATGAAGAGTTTGGTTACAATTCAGTAGAGAATAGAATATTAAAAAAAGCATTACTTTTCACTCAATCTGCTTTAGGAAATATCAAAACAAATTCTGAGATAAACTTAAATGAAGTATTTAACTACATCTCTCCAGCTTTTCAATATATAGATGAACAGATAGATATAAGAGCATTAAAAAGCAGCAAGCCAAATCCAATGTTTAAAGAATACACAGAAGCTTTAAACTTAGCAAAATTAATACTCAAAAAATATGGGTATAATATTTCTAAAACTACAGCAAACAAAATAAAAACGCCTCCATTTTGGATAGATATGACTAAGTTGTTTGAGTTATATGTTTTTAAGAAGTTGAGAGAAGAGTTTAAGGAAACAGGAGAAGTAATTTATCATCCTAAAATGAATAAACAAGAACCTGATTATATTTTAAAAAGTAAAGATCAAACATTCAAATTTGTAGTAGACGCAAAATACAAACCACATTATGAGAATCATGAAATAGAAATGAATGATGCCAGACAAGTAAGTGGATATGCAAGAATGAAAAAAATGTATAATGAACTTGGAGAAGAAAATTATAACAAGGTGCTTGACTGTCTAATAATTTATACTAATCAAGACCAAAATATAAATATTAGTAAAGAAAAATTGCTTTCAGATCCATTTAAACATTATGTGAATTTTTATCGTTATGGTATTAAATTACCCGAGATTCCTTTAAAAAGCTAAAAAGAAATCCCTTAAAAAATGAATCTTTTGTCAACATTTAAAAAATAAATATATCTCACCGCTATGAAAAAGATATTTATTATAACCTTATTATTGTTAACCTGCTATGCATTCTCATATGTAGATTTTGAGTACGTTATTAATAAAGAATATAGATACACGGACTATCTTGGAATAGTTGTATCAATAATTTTCTTATTTTTAATAATTAGGTCTTTATATTTTTTGTTTTTTAAAGAAACAGAAAGTAGTATTGTTGAAAAAAGTTTAAAAAAAGAAAAAGAAATAAGAAAAACAGAGCTGCTTGAAGACTCAGTTCATAGTAAAGTAGAAGAAAAAAGGATTCAAGAACGCTATAAAGAAGGTAATAAAAAAAGATTGCGGAATCTTGAAATAAAAAGAGAGAAAAAGAGGTTATTTAAGGAGGAGCAAGAACTAAATAGGCTAATCGATTTAGAAGAAAAAGAGAAGAAAAAGTCAGTTATAAGCAGATCTGTAAGTTCTAAAAATATTGGTAAAAAAGAGGATGTAAAAGTAACTACACCGCTAAAGACAAAAGATGTAAGACCCCATGTAAAAGTAGAAAAACCAATTAGAAGAAAAACTGTAGAGAAAAATAAAAGTGCAGTTGTAAATTCAAATACTACAAAAAGAGTTAATTATTCTACTGATAAAATAAGAACCTGTTCTACTCAATATCCAGTTGTAAGAAAGCCTCAACAAAAAAGTATTATTAGATCTTTTCGATTAGGAAGAAATAATAGAAAAGGATATAAAGAAGAAGAGTTTTATAATGCTATAAAAAAGCATTTTTATAATGACTTTGATATTATAGACAATGCAATGCTTGCTATAGGAGAAGGTACTAGCCCTTATGAGCCAGATATTGCAATGATTTCTAAAGGCGCAAAAAACATCTATATAGATATTGAAATAGACGAACCTTACGCTGGTGTTTCTAGAAAACTTACACATTGTTATCCAGAAGATACAAACCGAGATAATTATTTTGTAGATAGAGGTTGGTTTGTTATTCGTTTTTCAGAAAAACAAGTGCATTACCAAATAGAAGAGTGTTTACAAGAAATAGTAGAAGTAATTGCAGCAGTCCACATTAGCTTTCGTAGTAAAAATCTTTCTTCATTTAGAAATATAGATAGAATAGAATGTTGGGAAAAGTATAAAGCTAGCTACTGGGAATCAGTAAATTATAGGGAGAACTATCTAAATCATAATTTCAAACCATATAGAGAGCAAAAAAAAATAATAGATACCGCACTTACTTTAGAGGAAAAGTTAGAAGAGGATAAAGTAAATCCGAGTGCTTTTGTTGAAATTCTAAAAACTAAAGTTAGAGATGTTCCTGCAAAGAAAATTGTTATTCAAAGAAAGGTAAGTCCCCCTATAATCCCACCTTCAAAAAAAGAGTATAATTCGAGTAATACTGAAGTTTCAGATTTAATAGAAATGGCGATAACTGAAGGTTATGCTATTGAAATGAAATATACAAAACAAAATGGAGAGAGTAGTCTTCGAAAAATTAGCAAATTAGAATATACTCAAGAGTTTATGACATTTGGATATAGTAACAAAGAACATTTTAAAGGGTATTGCCATAATAGATTAGAAGAAAGATCTTTTAGGGTTTCAAGAATAAATTATATGAAAATTTTGAATTAAGAAAAAAACTATGAAAATATTAGAAAATTTTTTTGCCTATCCCAAAGACGGTAGCGCACCTATTGGTACCATTGTGGTAGTTATATTGCTTGCCAGTTTTATAGGAGCATTACTGTATTTATTTGTAAAAAGGAAAAAACTTTTTACTTCTATAGAACAACAAAACATCGCAACAGACAAAGAACTAGCTCCTATTTGGTCAGCATATAAAAAGACCTTTGTAAATTATGGTAGCATCACAAAAACAAATCATCATGCAAAAGAATTCTTTTCTGAATATGCCATTCTAAATGTAAAGTTAGATGTTAGGCTGTTAAACAACGTAGCCAGTTCTTTAGTAGGTTTAGGGGTTTTGGGTACTTTTTTGGGGTTGGCTTTAGGGGTTTCATCAATTCAATTAACAGATTCAGAAACCATAAAAGCAAGTATAGATACCTTGTTAAAAGGAATGGGAGCAGCTTTTACCACGTCTATTTGGGGAATGATTTTATCCATAATTTTCACGCTAATATATAAATACAAACAAGCTAAAATATCAAAAAAAATTAACGAGTTATGCTTGCTTTTAGACAGTGAAAATAAAATTGAATTGCAAGATTTAGAGGTGATTCAGGCAGAAAAACAAAAAGCAGTAATTCATGAGTTGTTTAATGAATATCTAGTAGCAGAAACAGATGAAGGAAAACAATTACCTAAAAATGTATTTAGGCAATTGTTAGAAGAGTCCATGAATCAAACGGTAGCCTTACAAAAATTCGCCGATGATTTAGGAGAAAGTATTGCAGAAACCTTAGAAGCTACTTTAGAAAAATTAACAGAAGAAAACGGAAAACAATTAACAGAACTAATAGAAGGTCAATTAGTACCTGTTTTAAATGAGTTAAAAGATATTAAGCAAGATTCGGGTACTGCAATTATTGAAACAGCTATAGAAAACCTTTCGAATTCTATGCGAGAAATGATGCAGAATTTTAAGGAAGAAATATCTGGGGATACAAAGGAAGAAATGGAGCAATTGTCCATACGACTTTCTACAGTATCAGAATCTTTACTTTCGGTTCCAGAAACTATGCAAAATGTTTCTAGAGAAATTTCTGAAACCATCGATTTATTAAAAAACAGTGTAATAGATAATATTTCAAAAGCAAATCAAGAGTCAAAAGCAACTAGCACAGAGAATAAAGAATTATTTGAGTCTGCAAATACGGTATATAAAGAAACGTTGGCTGAAGTAAATACTAGAATGGATAAAATTATTGAAGATCAAAAAAATAATTTAATGCTTTTCTCTGATGTAACAAAAGAAGTACAATCTACTTTAGATTATAATAAGAACCTTAACTTAGAATATCAGGAGATTTTAAACGGTTCTAAAGGTGTCGTAGAAAAAATAAATAGTATTGCCACTAAGTTTCAATTAAACTCAGAACACTTAGATAATATAACCTATAGTTTAACTGCAAGTATAGATAGCCACAAAAAAGAAGTATTAAGTGTTTCTGAAGCTCAAAACAACCTATTGCTTGATATTAATAAATCAATTGATAAAACACAAGGAGTATCAGAAACCTACATTAATAAGTTTGAAACGATAGAACAAGGTTTACAAGGTATTTTTAAACATTTACAAGAAGGATTGGTAGAATATCAAACCACTACAAGTGGAACTTTAAATGATTATTTAGTTAGTTTTTCTACCTCTTTAAAAGACTCTCAAGAAGGATTATCTGCTATTTTAGGAAGCTTAAATGAGATGGTAGAAGATTTAACCGAATCTGTAGATAAACTAAGAAAATCTAAATAGAAATTATGGGTTTTTCAGACGAAAATACGAATCAATTTGATTTATCTACGGGAGATTTAATGGCCTCTCTTTTAATGGTTTTTGTATTGTGTTTAATTGGCACCATGCTACAATTACAAGAAGAATTTGATGACAAAAGTAAGGTAGCAGAACGTTATAAAGAATTACAATCTCAAATATACATAGATCTTAACGAGGAGTTTAAAGACGATTTAAAAGAATGGGGAGCAGAAATAGATAAAGAACAATTAATATTTCGATTTACGGAGCCAGATATCTTATTTAGAGTAGGAAGAAGTGAAGTAAAACAGGAATTTAAAGATATTTTACAAAGCTTTTTTCCAAGATATATAAAAGTGCTAAGTAGTAAAAATTACAAAGATCATATTGAAGAAATTCGAGTAGAAGGTCATACCTCCTTAGAAGGTCAAAATAATATGACAGACGAACAAGCTTATTTTTACAACATGAAATTGTCGCAAGATAGAACAAGATCTGTTTTATCCTTTGTCCTAGAGCAGTTAGATGAAAATGTATATCAGTGGACAAAATTAAGAACTACCGCAAATGGTTTGTCATCGGTAAAACCAATTGCAGAAAATGATACAGAGGAGAATAGGAAATTAAACAGGCGTGTAGAATTTAGAATTAAAACCGATGCTGAACAACAAATAAGAGAAATGTTACTTTATGGAGAACATTAAACAACTTCTAAATTGGAACTTATTAAACTCTGCTTTTAAAACTAACGGACAGAAGTTGATTGCGCATAAAACAAAAGAAATTTTTAATTCGAATATTGATACGTTAGGTAATATAGCATTGCAGCAAACGATGAGAAGTGAACTACCTAAACAAGAATTAGTGGAAGAAATATATGACAAGTTTAAAAACTTAGAAGCGCTGCCAATAGCGGTTTTATTAGAAAGTTTCACAAAAAGAGAAGTTCGCTTGTTAGTTTGGTCTTTAGATTATAAAGGAGAAGATTCCATATTATTTGGCACACATTTTTCTAAGTTTATTAGTTTAGTTATTGAGTATTGGAGAGACTCTTATATAATACCGCTTTGGTTTGTATTACTTAAAAATTGGGAAGCTTTAAATAACAATAAAGCTAGATTTCAAGAATATCTTGTATTGTTTGAAAAGAAATGTAATGAATATGAGAAGTCTAGAAAAGATGTTCTCGCAATTAAAACACATTTTAATTTTTGGCAGCCAAAAGGTATCAGTTCTTTTGTTAACTACCTAAATAAAAACAATATACAATTTAACGCTATTTGCACATCTTTAAACTTTAATACCAACATACTTGGTACTGATTATTATTATGAGAGTTTTATATTGTACTTAAAGACAATTGATAAAAAGGATATCTCTAAAGAGTTAGTAGAATCAGTATTAGTTGAGATAAAAGGGGTAAATAGAAAAAAATACAAACTAATTTTACTAAGTATATTAATTACTTATGGTAAATTTTCAAAAACAATCAACACAATACAACAAGCAGCTTTTTCAACTATTGGAGATCCGATTGTAAAAAGACACTGGCTAAGTGGTCATTTAAATGAAGAAGAAATTGAACTTGTAGAAAGTGCCAGAAAGAAGTTACTTATTTTAATGAATAAAAAGTTTATTAAAATATTTTTCTCAAAATTAGTTCAAGATCCAAGAAGAGAGAAATACTGGTTAAAGTTTATAGATGATATTGAAGATGTTAAGTTTGTAGGAAATCGATTAAATTACAGCATCCTTAAAAATAATCAAGAGATCTCTAAATATGTAGATGCTCGTTATACAATCACAAGAAGTAATCAGAGTACATCTGCGCTTATTTTTTGGGCTAGAGACTATGTTTTTGTTGAATTTTCAGATACAGGTGCAGTATATATTTATAAAAAGGAAAATTTTAATATAAAGACAAAACACATAGAAAAAATAACAGATTTAAAAAGTTGGCCAAGAGGTATGGCTGTTATTAAATCCGTTGGTAATTATTGGGAGTTTATGCCAGAAGGAACACATGCACATATGGGAGAAAATTGGGAATTGAGGTTAAACATCTGGATGAAAAAATATTTTTATAACTAATGGAAATAATAAAGAGCTACAAAGAAGATTGTGTTGAGTTATACTATGAAAAAAATTCTGGTAAAATCGTTTCATTTTCTAACTGGATTGATAACAACATAGACCCTATTGCCTTTAATATCATTAACGATTTATTGATAAATGGTATTGCGGAAGAAATTGATGATAAAATTGTAATTAAGAATGCAGATGTTTCTTTAATTGAAGAAGAAGATTTTGCAATTTTAGAAATTCCTAAGTTGTATCCTTATGAAATTTACATAACCTTAAAAGGAGCTGGTTTAAAAGATAAAAACGGTGTTCTTGAATATTCTTTTCAGGATAAAACAAACAAAAACGGAACTGGAAATATTGTTTTTAAAAATTCTGATAGAAAAGGAATCTTATTAGAAAAAAGTAGTTGTTCGTATATTTTAGACATTATAAATCTAAATATGATTCACGCTATAGAAGAGTTTAATACCGCCTTAGATTTACCAGAAAAAGAACGGTTAAAATTAATTGCAAAAATACAATTGATAGCTTCTAAAAGTAAAAATGTATTCTTGTCTAGAATATTATCTGAAACGATCATTTTAAATCCGGCTACTTGTAAATTAAATGTACAAGAAATAGGAGAAAACAAATATCGTATCATCCCAGAGTTTGAAGAAGTGAATCAAGCTGTTTTTGATAAAAAATTCAATTTATTAAACAGAGTAAAACCAGAATATAGTTATTCTGAAGATGGAAAGAAAATTAGAGTTTTAATAGATGATTCTGAAGAAGGGGAAGGAATTAAAACGGAATTAGAAAAAGTAAAAAAACAAAGAACGTATTCTAAAGAAGAGATAAGTGAAATGGTGGAAACACCTTCTAAATTTTGGAATACGGATCTTTTAGATTTAGACGATTTTGGTAAAAGGGTTGCAGAATTGGGGATTTATAAACCAAAATTTTATCCTTTTATTAGTCCTTATAAATCAGAATGGATACCTGGTATTGCTATTGAAGATGTGGTTAACGGTACACGATTAGTATCAATAGAGGATAATGATCAATTAGAAAGTTTAAAACAACTCTTTGAAACCGCAAAAGCAAAAAAAGAAAGTGAAATTGTTTTTAAAGATGAAGTCTTAGACATAGAAAAAATACAGCCTATTATTGATATTGCTGAGAAGCAACTAAAACAACCAAAAATACCAGTAGTTTCACCTAAAGAAGATCAAAACAAAGAAGTTAAAAAAGTTTTGATCATTAAGGAAAATACTGAGATTGAAGAATATGTTGAAAATATAGAAGTAATAAAAGACGCTGATTATCACTTAAGTGAAATATCAAACCTTTCTAAAGGAATTCAGTTAAAAAAACACCAAAAAGAAGGAGTTGCTTGGTTGCAAACCTTATCAAAAGAACCTTATAATTTACCAGGTGTATTATTAGCCGATGATATGGGATTGGGGAAAACAATTCAAGTTTTATATTTTATGGAATGGTATTTTCAAAATGGAAATACAAAACCTAATTTGGTGATTGCTCCTGTTTCATTATTAGAAAATTGGGAACAAGAACATAAAAAATTTTTTAGTGAATCTGATATAGAAATTAAATTGTTATGGGGTAGTAATGTTAGAAATTACGTTCATGTAAATGACAAAGAGTTAACCATAAAAAGTTTAAGTACTCCTGGTTTGTATTTAACAACTTATGAAACACTTAGAAGACATCAAATACCATTTGCAATGGTAAATTGGGGCATTGTAGCATTAGATGAAGCGCAAAGAGTTAAAACTCCAGGTACTTTAGTTACCAACGCAGCAAAAGCGCTAAAAGCACATTTTAAAATAGCAATGACAGGTACACCAGTAGAAAACTCTTTAGTAGATTTATGGTGTATTATGGATTTTTGTAATCCTGGTTTATTATTAGATGCTAGATCTTTTACAAAAGAATATGTAAAACCACTAAATGATGCCAATACAGATTTTGAAACACATTCAAAAAATTTACGCGGAAAAATAGGAGAAGCTTTTATGAGGCGTATGAAGGTTGATGTCGCTAAAGATTTACCGAAGATAACTCCTATCGAAAACAGAGCACATGCGCAACAAATGCCTTTAGAACAATATAAGGCATACATAAATGAGCTACAAAATATTGAAGAGATAAAAAAGTCAGGAAACAGTGGAGCTGCTATTTTACAAGGTATTTTAAATTTAAAATCTATTTCAGATCATCCATTACTTAAAACGGACGATTTAGCAACTTTAGAGATCGAAGAAGTTGTTGGTAGTTCTGCTAAATTAATGAAAACAATTTCTCTCATAAATGAAATTAAAGAACATAATGAAAAAGTAATTGTATTTACAGATAATAAGAAAATGCAAAGAGTTTTGAGAAGGGTGTTTTTAGAAATCTACAATATAAATGTAACAATCATAAATGGAGATACACCATCAAGCTCTAATGCAGTAAGCCTAAAAAACGGAAAATTATCACGTCAACAAGAAGTAGATAAATTTCAAAATCAAATTGGTTTTAATGTGATTGTCATGTCTCCTATTGCAGCTGGTTTTGGTCTAAACATTACAGGAGCTAATCATGTGATTCATTATACCAGACATTGGAATCCTGCTAAAGAAAATCAAGCTACGGATAGAGCGTATCGTATTGGACAAACAAAACCAGTTCACGTGTATTATCCGATGGCTATTGCTCCAAATGAAGAATTAAAAACATTTGATATTATTTTAAATAAATTATTAGAAAATAAATCTCAATTAGCATCAAACACCTTATTTCCATCACAACAAATAGAAATAAAAAATGATGAATTTTTAGATGCTTTTTCTATAAAAAATTAAAAATAAGAACTAAAAAATGGATTTTCACACAGAAAAAGTAAAAGGTAAAAATAAAAGACTAATAGTTGAAGAAGATAAGGAGGTTATTATTTCTTTGTTTTATCAGAAAAAAACATATAGTGGGGTAAGCTCAGAAAAACCAAATAAGCAAATAAATGAAAATATACTAAATCAAGTAAAAGGCTGGGGTTCTGGAACTTATTTAATTGAACCTCCTAAAATAAAGTTACCGTTCTTCAAAATATACAAACGTGTTTTACCTTCAGTTATGTGCAGAGTCGATGTAAGTTATGATGGTTGGATTGAAGATTGTGATTCTTCTTCCCTTAGTATTGTTTGGTTTCAAGATGATTACGCATATCCTATTGAAAAAAATATTATTGAGAAAATCAAGAAGATTCCTTATAGTAAAGTCTGTAATAAATATTCTTATTAAGTAAAAAGATGTAAAGATGAACGATAAAATAATTGTTGATGGTGATTTAGAAGTTTCGATAAGCAGTTTAGAGCAATTTTTAACTTATGGAAATATGCTAGAGGGTATTCCAGACCAAAGTTATAATGAAGAGATTATATATAGAGTAGGTTTAGATAAAGACTTCAATGAAATTTATGTTATAGAGCCAGAACAAACGAAAATATCATATAGTTCAGATAATAAATATACAATACCCTTAGTAATCTGTAAAGTAACAGTTCAGTCAAATAAAAACTTAAAAGATGCTAGTAAAGACTTTTCTTCTTTAAGAATTATTTGGTTTCAAGACGATTATGCATTCCCAATCGATAAAGAAATAATTGAAAAACTAAAGGAGATACCTTATCATAAATTATGTGGTGAGTATGAGGAGTGAAATTTTTCTTCTAGATAAAATCGTTCGAATTATAATGTAATGTGTTACGGAGTGCTTTAAAATAGCTTTAAAGTCCAATTATTATTTTAAATTAGTAAAATTATAAATATTGTTATGAGATTTGATATATTTTCAAAAATAAGTACGCTATTAAATAGGGTTGTTGATATTATTACCCAAGGTGGTTTAGAAAGGGTTAAAGTTTTAAGTGAATTTAATAGAGTTTTTAAGTCTGCCTTTGAAATAGGTGAGTTTGATCGGTTATGCAGTGTAACAACCTCTAAGGGTAATCAAAACTTTAAGCACGAGCTAAGTACTATTTACTTAAGAAGTGGTTTTAAAATTACAATTATGAATGATGACAATCTAAAAAAACAAGATTTTTCTAAGATTGCCAAATATTTTGTGATTAATAAAGCCTTCGCAAGAAAATTAATGGCATTAGGTTACGATACTCTTTTGATAAAAGGTAAGTCTAGTACAACAGGTTTAGAGATACCTCTTAAAGAAATTGCTAGCTTAAATGATTACATGGTTAATTAAAAAATATATAATATGTCTATATTCTCTTTTGTAAAAGCATTTCTTTTAGAGCGTAGGAAAAAGTCTGAACTCCGTAAAAAAATATTATCTGAAAAAATATCATATGCGGATACCGCAGAAAATATTACTAAAAGTATTTCCCATAGTGATAAACTGTATAAAGAACTAATTACAAAGGTACATCCAGATTTATTTGAAGAAAGTATAAAAGCGTATGCAACAGAATTGTCTTCTAAAATAACAAAAAACAAAAAAAATTACAACGAATTACTGAAGCTTAAAATTGAAGTTGAAGATTTCTTACAAATTGAAAAATAGTGAATAACATCCTTCATAACATTATTAGCCTTTTTTTAATTTCCTGTATTCTGATAGTTCTATTCTATGAAGCTCCAGTTGAGAATAAAATAGATTTTAAAAAAGAAATTGTTGATTTTACAAATGCAGAAGACAGTAGAGATATAGATAAGGTTTTATCTTTTTATGAGTTTCCTGTGTTAGATTATTGGAAGTATAAAGAAATAAGTAAAATTGATTTAAAAGAATTATATCTAAGTTATTGGAAGAGATATGAATATTCAGAAAATGAAATACAAAAAATAGATAAGATTAGTGATGATGAATATGTACTTACAACAAAATATATCTATAGTAAAAATATTAGAAATCTAAATAGGTACAGGTTATCTGAGACTAAATTTAGATTTAATGAATTGGGTAAAATCACTTCCATTATTAATTTAAGTTTACAGAAAATTGATCACGAATATATTCTTAATCATAATTTAATTAGAGATTTTTCTTATGTAGAAGATATTCCTCAAAAGAAGAATCTAGGATTAGTACCTCTATTTACAGTTTTATTACTAATTAATTTATCTATTCAGGCTATAAGTTCTTTTAATAAAAGAAAAAAGGATAGCAAGGTAACCAATGTTTTTAAAGATGAAATAGAGTTAAATCGATTAATTAAAATAGAAGAGACAGAAAAATTAAAAGAAAGAACTAAGAGCGATACTACAATTAATTTAGAAAAAGAAAAGATTGAAGCAGATAAAAAACAAAAAACAAGCAAGTCTTCAAGTATAAAACAGTCTCAAGAAAAATTAAAAAAACAAAGAGAGTTAAACAAAGTTATTCAACAAGTTGAGGAGGCAGATAAAAGATTAAAAGAAAAAGCCAAAAGAGAACATTTCATTAGGTTAGAAAAAGAAAAGATAGAGAAAGAAAAAAAAGAAGCAGCAAGAATAAAAAGAAATAAATTAGCACGAGAAAAAAGAAGGTTAGAACAGGAACAGAAAGAAAAAGAAGCAGCAAAAATAAAAAGACAAGAAGCTAGAATACAAAGAGAAAAGCTAGTAATAAAAGAGAGAGAAGATAAGGAAAGAAAAAAGCGTGAAAAAGAAGAGTTAGAATTAAGACAACAACAAGAGTTAACCACATCTAATATAGAAATAGTTGATGAAAGTGAAGATCCTTTTTTTGATGATAATTTAAGTCAATATATTACTGAAATCCCTGATGATGATATTGATGAAACAGAGAGTGATATAGGAGATTTTCTTACAGACAAATACATGCCTCAAAACTTAAAAAACAAACTTAAAAAGAAATAGATACAGCTGCTTTTTTCAAAACTAAAAAAGGAACCTTATCTCACTCAACTGCGCAAAATTATCACTAAGTCATTGTACTTCCATATCTCAAATTTTGCTTGTTTCACTTCGTTAAGTTGATTAAAAAAAACATCAAATAATTCAAAATAAAATTTGAGCTATAAAAACAAAAAATATAGCTCAAATTATTATTATATTTGAGCTATAAAAAACATATTTATAGCTCATGGCATATAAAAATTGGAATTGGTTACACAAAGAATGGCCTAGTTTCACCTATAACAAAGAAACTCTTGAACAATTAGAAATGCAATTTTCTAAAAACTCAGGACTCGTATTAGGTGCCATAAGACATATAGAAGGAGTCTCTAAAGATGATTTATTAGTAGAAATACTTAGTGAAGAAGCTATAAAAACTTCAGAAATTGAAGGAGAAATTTTGAATAGAGAAAGTGTACAATCTTCTATTAAAAAAAATCTTGGTTTTGCTACGGACAAAAGAAAAATAGCACCTGCAGAACTTGGTATTTCTGAAATGATGGTGGATTTGTATCATAACTTCAATCAACCATTAAGTCATAATCTACTGTTTAATTGGCATAAAATGTTAACCAATGGTAGAAGAGATTTAGCAAATATTGGTAGCTATAGAACACATACAGATCCAATGCAAGTTGTTTCTGGAAGATTGGATAGACCCACTGTTCATTTTGAAGCTCCTCCATCGGACAAAGTACCTATTGAAATGGAACAGTTTATTCTATGGTTTAATAAAGTTCATCATCCAAACGATACAAGTTTATTACCACTTGCAAAAGCTAGCATTACGCATTTATATTTTGTTTGTATTCACCCTTTTGAGGATGGGAATGGAAGAATTGCTAGAGCATTAGCAGAGAAATCTATTGCCATCAGTTCTAAACAACCTACATTAAGTTCATTATCGCATACGATAGAAGGTAATAGAAAAATGTATTACACATCGCTTGAAACAAATAATACAACTTTAGAAATTACAAACTGGTTGCAATACTTTAGTGAAACTATTTTAAGTGCTCAAGAAAACACTTTAAAACGTGTAGATTTTATTATACAAAAAGCAAAGTTTTTTGAGCGATATAAAAATCAATTAAACGAACGACAACATAAAGTGTTGTTAAGAGTCTTTGAAGCTGGACATACTGGTTTTATAGGTGGATTAAGTGCCGAAAAATATACCAAAATTTCTAAAACATCTGCTTCTACAGCTACGAGAGATTTAAAAGATATGGTGGATAAAGGAATTTTAACAAAAACAGGAACTTTAAAAAGCAGTCGTTATGAATTGAATTTAAAAATGACCTAATTTTATATTTGTCTTCTTTTACTTGACTAAATCAATCAAAAGAAGACAAAACACTACACTACTACTCCACCCCAACACACTTAAAACCCTTTAAACAAAAGGAATATTACATATTGTATTGGAAAGTAACAAGAGTTAACAAAGGAAAGCAAAAGACTATAAAGAGCTAGTAAACAGCATTTTTTATAAAAGTAATTTCGTTTTCTTTCCTTTCAAAACACTTTGTTAGTAGTTTTAATACTACTAAAATATTCAGCTTTAAATTAATTTAAGTTAGCATAATACTGTCTATCTCTAATTTAAAACCTTCAGCCTTTTTATTTCCAATTAAAAAAGCAATTTCTTCAAGACGCTCTTTACTATAATTTGGCTTTTGTAATTTATTACCTCTAAATGTAGGATACATATCTGATAACAATATTTCAATATCTTCCCATTCATTAGACGTTTCAAAAAAAGAAATATAAACATGATCATCTGATAACCTGCTTCTTAATCTAAATTGATACCGCTTTCCGTCTCCTTTAACTTTTATAATAATTTTAGAATACTTTTGAGTTTTTACCGCATCAAAACGGTACCTCAACAAAGAAAAACCTCCGTTATTTTCTAAGGATACATTTCCTTCAAAAACACAATTTCCTTTTTCATTAAAATAGAAACTACCTAAAGACTTCCCTCCCATAACAGCATCATTTATAATCTTCCAATTATCGGGACTGTTCTTTTCTAAATCAAAAATAACTAACGATTCCATATCTTTTGTTTATAGCATTAATAAATATTCTTCTCCGTTTTTTAAATGATTTTCTTTCTTCTCATCAGGCATTTTATCAAACATTCGAACCAACATTCCTAATCTAGGATTCGACAAAAAGAAATCTCTATGAGTGTTCATAAAACGCCAAAAAAGTCCATCCCAAGTTCCTTGCCACTCTCCTTTTTTATAGTTGCTCATTTTCATTAGATAATTACTGCCACTTATATAAGGCTTCGTAGCCATTAATCCTCCATCTGCAAACTGACTCATGCCGTAAATATTAGTTACCATTACCCAATCGTAAGCATCTATAAACAGCTCCATAAACCATTTATATAACTCATCCGGATCAAATTCACACAACATCATAAAATTGCCTAATACCATTAAACGTTCTATATGATTACAATATCCTGTTTTTAATACTTTCTTTATCGTCTGATCAATTGGTAGTATACCTGTAGTTCCGTCGTAAAACGATTTCGGAATCTTCTTCGTGAATTTCCAAAAATTGGTAGTCCGTTCTTCACTCCCTCTCACTTCGTAAATACCTCTTACAAACTCTCTCCAACCAATAATTTGACGGACAAAACCTTCCGTAGAATTAATAGGAATTTTATTTTCTTTAGCATACACCAAACAAGCTTCAATAATATATTTAGGTGTTATTAAACCAACATTAAGCATTGGTGTTAACACGCTATGGTTTAATATTGAATTTTCAGCAACAATGGCATCTTCATACACGCCAAACTCCATAAAGCGTTGCTCAAAAAACTGCTGCAACCAATCTTTACTCGTTTTAAAATCGGTAGGATATAAAGCGTAATCTGTTAAACTCCCTAAGTTATTAGAAAAGTGAATATTTACATATTCTTGTGCTTCTTTAAAATAATTATCAATATCTGGAAACTGAATTGATGGAGGCGTTTTTTTAGCAGGATATTTTTTTCTATTCTCTGCATCAAAAGTCCACTTTCCTCCTATTGGTTTTTCATCAGGAGTAATAAGAATATTTCTTTTTTTACGTTGCTCTGTATAAAAAGTGGTTTGATGGTATTTCTTTTTATCCTTTCTAAAGAAAACTTCTAAATCCTCTTTCGAATTTAAAAACAAAGGCGAGTCATAAACCGTTGTAGAAATATTATTATCCAAACATCCTTTTACCAATCTTTTCTGAAGCCAATTATCCGTAGGGTCTATATAATTAATATGTTCAATTCCTTTTTGTTTTAAAGCAGAAATCAATGCTCTAATATCGGAAATATCTGTTATTGCATCAATATAATGAACATCAACATTTTTTTCTTTCTGAAGAAAATCAGCATAACATTTCATCGTAGCCCTATGGAAAGCTATTTTTTGTTTATGAAAAGAATACTGTCTAAAAAACAAATATTCTTCTACTAAATAGACAGGAGCATCGACTTGAAAAATTGGTGATTCTTCAAATAGTTGATGTGGAAATATTAAGTTAATTGTTTTCATTTATTTCTTCTACAGCGTTCACTACAATATTTTACCGTTTCCCAATTCTTTTCCCATTTTTTACGCCACGTAAATGGTAGCTCACAAACCACACATATTTTTTCGGGTAGATGCTCTTTCTTCATTGATAAAAAATCTTATATTAAGTTATTAAATAACTACGGAAACATAATAAATTTCCTTGATGTAAAGCATCGGGTAATTAAAACCCTGGTTGTCTTACTACAACTATAATTCAGGAACTTCATCTATTCTTACATAAGGATGTTTCGCTATCTTTTTTAAGGAATAATAACTATTTAAACCAGAAATACCAATGCTTTCCGTAGCTTCTAAATCAATATCACCATCTATGATAGCAACATCTGGAAAAATTAACTGTTCTATTTCACCTATAATTAATTTGGTTCCGTTATGTTTTATATCAATGGCTTCTACAAAGCGCATTCCTATTTTAAAATTACTTTCTTTTACAAAAGGTGCTTTAAAATCTTCGATATATTCTTCGGTAAGCCCACAGCGTTTAAACTCTGATGTATTTACATCGAACTTTGCAGAGGTATAATGTGCATTCTTTATAAAATTTTGATGAATATGATTTATCGTATATACATCGTTTTCTAAGATGTTAGCATACGTATGCCCAACTTCTGCCGTTTGTGGCCTTGTAATAAAACCTAAAAGCGCCGGACTACTACCTAAGTGAACTATAGAACTAAAAATTGCTAAATTAGTTTGCCTTTCATTATTTATGGTACCTATTAAGTTTGCTGGTTTTATACCTGTTACCGAATTAATAATTTTTAATTTGGTAACACGATCAAATGCTTTTATAGCTTCTTTATTGTAAATCATTATTTTGTATTTACGTGCATGTTTAAAATGCGATTCTTTTCTTTTTGTACTGCGGGATGCTTTTTATGTCCCCATATTTTATCTCTTGCTAATCTGGCACTTTCTTGTAAATCTACAATTGGTAACGGATAATCTTCACCAATAACAACTTCACAAAACGTTTGCTCCATTGTTGTCATTTTCCAAGGTTCGTGAATATACGCTACGGGAACATTTACTAATTCTGGAATCCATTTTTTGATAAAAACTCCCTCCGGATCGTGTTCTTGAGAATTCTTTACAGGATTGTACAACCGCACAGTGTTAATCCCCGTAGTACCTGCTTGCATTTGAAACTGCGGATAATGAATACCCGGATCATAATCTAAAAACTGTCTTGCTAAATGATATGCTCCGTCTCTCCAATCTTGGTCTAAATTCAATGTTAAAAACGAAACTACCATAGCACGCATTCTAAAATTAATCCAGCCTGTTTGTTCAACGGCTCGCATACAAGCATCAACTAAAGGTACACCAGTCATTCCTGTTTTCCAAGCTTTTATAAAGACATTATTCTTTTGATGTTCTAATAACTCGTATCCTCGATTAATACACAATGTTTCATATCTGCATTCTACTTCAAACTTCTGAATAAAATGACAATGCCAATGCAAACGTGTTAACATCGCAGAAAATGCTTTGTCGTTTTTTGTTCCGTTAGGATGTGTACCTACAAACTGAAAAACTTGTTTGATACTGATATTTCCCCAAGCCAGATATGGTGACAATCTACTACAAGACATTCTACTTTCCGTTGGCTTAGAAATATGCCTTTGATAGTTCCCGCCTCTTTTAGCTACAAATGATTTTAAATAACGCCAAGCATTTTGTTCTCCTGCGGGTTGAAATTCCGAAGGATATTCATTCCATGCTGTTTCCAATGTCTTGGGAAGTAAAAAAGAATGCTTTAAAAGAACTTCTTTAGAAACCGAATACCTGTTTTGTGTTACTGGCGAATGCATCGTTGTGTGCCATTGCTTATTCCAATTATCTCTGTTTTTAATACCGCGTAAAATTCCATCTCGTTGAAATTCTTGCCAAGTTATTTTATGTTGTTTAAAAAAAGACTTTACCTGTTTATCACGGTTCCATGTTATTTGTGTTCCACTTTCTTGATAACTAAAAACCGAATGTATACTAAATGATGCTTCTAAATAATCGAAGATAGATGCTGCTTCTCCATAAAAGACGTCCACATTTCTATTAAACGGTTTTAGTGTTGTATTTAATGCTTTTAAAGATTGATAAATAAACTTTAAATGCCTCCGACTTGTATCTGGGTATTCAATAATTGAAGGTTCAAACAAATAGATTATCTTGTAAGGAACACCAGATTTCTCTGCTTTATGCAAAGGTTCGTGATCTAACGAACGAATATCTCGTTTTAACCAAACAATATTTATAGGCTGTTTTTTCAATAGGTATTTAAATAAATTACCTCGATGGAAACACGAGTTTTTATGGTATTCTTTTTATCCTCACAAAATCTAGATATTAAAGATTTGGTTATCTCCTTGCGATTAACGTTTACTAATCCTATTCCCTGAGATTGCTTTTTGACGAGAACATTTAAAACGTGTAATATCTGGATTCCGTTTTTTTAAGTGTTTCTGACTAACACCACTTTGTACACGTTTACGCCAACGTTTAAAACTTGATTCTTTTAAATTACCTCGCATTACCAATATCACTTGCTTTTCTGGTAATCCGAATTGAAATTCAATAGCTTCAAAAGGAGTTCTATCTTCCCAAGCCATCTCTATAATACGATCTAATTCTCTTTCTGTAAATTGTTTGGTTTCTAATTTCATATTATAATTTTTTCCAAATTTGTTCTGCACTTAAATAAAAACTACCTAAAGAATTAAAACGACATTCATTTGGAGCTATAATTGACAAAAAAGTTTCTTCGTTATCTCTTCTGTACAAATGATATATTTCTCCAAGAATAGGTTCAAAAGTAAATTCTGCATCAAAAATCATTTTATTATACTGATACTCCTTCATCATATTGTCATATTCAGCTTTTAACTCTAAATATTTCGACTTCATTTTATGATTTACCTTATTAATGCTTCTGTTTTTCCAAGCAATACTATCAGAAGTTGTTATTACCGGAGCACCAACAGAAGTTGCATATGGTTTTAACGATGCATCATACTTTTGTGTTTCTGTATTAAAAACTACATTATCTGGTTTTTTATCTTCTTTTATCATTCTTAAAGAAATCTAAACATTTAATTTTTCAAGCTCCTTCATTACTTCTTCTGCTTCACATGTCTTTTCATCACTTTTTTTTCTATCCGAAGTAGATAAAGAATAAGCCTCTTTCATAAGGTTTTCATACTTACTTTGTAATTTTTCTACTTCTGATTTCTTTTTAAATAGTCCGAACATCTTTATTTTTTTTTGTAAAGATACAAAATGTTTAACTATTTATTATTTTAGTTAAACAAAAAAAAGAATTATAAATTGATTGATATTAAATATCACTGAAAACAGTTAGTATTATTTAGGCTAACTATTTCAACTTTGTAATAAATAAGAAACAATTAAAAACATAAATAATATGAAAGAATTAAATGTAATACAGCGTATAGAATTAAGAATTAAAAAAGACGATCATACAGAAAAATTATTTAAGCTATCGCAATGCGATTATAATCTATCTTCTACTTTTCACCCAAACGAAGAGCAAGAACGAGGATTAGATGTAAATTTATCTGGCGTAATGAGTAATGAAATAGATACTTTTTTTTTAGAATGGTTATCTCATAAACCTGGAGAATGGTATGGTAGTTTAAAAATTTATCATCAAAATCAAGATAAACCTGTAATTAATTTTGTTTTTGACAATGCAATTATTCATAATTACAATCAATCTTTTTCAGAGAACAACGTACAATCTCAAGACACTTATTTTAGTGGAATTTTAACAGGTGTTGTTTTTAATGATGTAAAAATGAATTAAGATATATTTAATTTAATTACCTAAAAAGCCTTTAAGACGAACATCTTAAAGGCTTTTTTTATTCAATTTATAAAACATAAAAATAATTAAGATTGCTGCAAACTACTTTCTAAATACTCACAAATTTCTAAGTCTGTAAAATAGCCACTTTGGTGACCTCCCCAACAAGCCGTTAACGAAAATACACCAGTATCTAATTTTAATTCTTTTTTAGCTTCGGCTTCTTCATTAGGTATACAAAATACATTAATTGAGTTTATCTTTTTCGCTACAACTTCTTTTGATTTTTCGTCCTTACAAACTGCTTTTAAACCATCTGTAAGGCGTTGTAAACAAATACTTGGCACAAATTTAATGAAGTCTATTTCAAAAGTATTCCAGTTGATGTTAATCGGAATTTCTTTACCAACAATCTCATTAATCTCTTTTTGATAACCTTCTAAATACTGATCTTCTATTACTTTTGCAGCTTTTTCTTCTTCTAATTTCATAATGGGTGTTTTTAGTTTCAGTAATGTATCAAAGGTATTAGAAGAGATTCTTAAATTAGCACCACCATTAAGTGATACTTAAAACTCACTGAATTCCGTGAGTACAGCATCAATAGATTCGTCTACATTTATTTTATAAAATAAGAATATATGAAAATTACAATTATGTCAATAATCTGCTTAATAATTTTAGTATTAATCGTAGCAGGTTGTTCTAATTATATTGGAATATCTAAAAAGAAAGCATCTTTAAATTTAGAAACCTATTTACAAAGAGAATATAATGGTAGACTTGTTTTTAGTGATTTAAAACGTTTTTTTAACGCAGCCACAATGGACCCTAATATGTTTAGTGTCTTAATATATGATAAAGACATTCCGGAAATTGAATTTTACACACACATTAATGTAAAAGAGATTTTAGAAAATGATACTTTGCCTATGTATCCAATATCAGATTTAATGACTTTTGATGATTTATACCAAGATGCAATAAAACAATACGAAACAAGACAAGCGGTGATAGCCGATTTTAAAAATGAAATTCCTGAAATATTTTTTTCTACAGAAACTATTGAATTAAATTTTAAGAGAAATCTAAAACCAAATGAACTAGAAGATGTAACTACACGTTTTGTGGTTAGCTTAAATGAAAATTTTAAAGAATTAAATACCAGCTTTCAATTTAGTTTAGTTATTAAAACACTTACATATCCCGAAGGATTTATAATAATTCCATTAGAAATAGAAGATGGTAAATGGCAGAGAAAACCGTATTTATTATCAGAATCTAATAGTGATTTTGATGTTTTAAAAACAATGGTTCATAAAAACATTCAAGCGAAATTAGAAACTCCGTATCCTTATTATAAAATTACTGAGCATAGCAAAATTTATATGGACAAGTCTTCTTTATCTAAAGGTGCTTGGTTACAATACTTAGAGGATAAGAGAATTACAAATGAAGGAAAAGGGAAATGGAAAAACCCACAAACAGGACTTTATGTGGTCTATTTTGATTTAGATTCTAAATTTATATATCGTGGAGAATTGTTAACAGAAGAAAATGATAAAATGTCTTATGTAAAAGAATTAAGACAAATTATAGAAACGATAGAAAAAGAAGGAATTAGAACTAAATAATAATTTCATTTCAAATTTTAGATAAAAAAAGAGGCTTTAATATGTTTAAAGCCTCTTTTTTTATTAATCAAATAAACCAGATTCTATGGCATATTTTACAGCTCCTGTTGTTGTTTTAGAACCTGTTTTTAAAAGAATATTTTTTCGGTGCGTTTCCACCGTATTGACAGAAATAAATAGTTTTTCAGAAATTTCTTTAGAAGTTAATTCTTCTCCTAAAAGTGCTAACACTTCTTTTTCTCTAGGAGAAAGTTCTATGTTTTTATATTTCTTACGCTTAAAAACGCTTTCCATATAACGCTCTTTTATCAACTTAGAAAAATATTGTTCGTCTCCTAAAACAGTACGTACTGCTTTCTGTAATTCATCTTTGCTTGTAAATTTTGGTACAAAACCATCGGCACCTTTTTGTATTACTTTATGTACCGTTCTATGATTATCTAACATGCTTAACATAATAATTTTCACCTTACTATGCTTTTTCTTTATTTCGGTTAGTAACTCAATTCCGTCCATTTTAGGCATGCTGATATCACTAATAATTAAACCAACTTCAAACTGATTTAATAATCGAATTACTTGTTTACCTTCTGTTGCTAAATGTATTTCACCAATTTCTTCCATATCACTTAATATGGTATTTATGCCTTCTAAAAACATAAGGTGATCGTCTGCAATAATGATGTTTGTTTTTTTCACAATATTTATGTTGTTGGAATGTCTATTGTAATTGAAGTTCCATGACTAGAACTGCTATCTATATCTAAAGTACCTTTTATTTTTTGTAAACGTTCTTTAATATTACGTAGCCCAATTCCTTGTTTTTTATTCTTTATAAATCCTTTACCATTATCCGTAATTACAATATTTAAATGGTCTTCATGCTTGGTTAATTGTACATCTGCTTTTGTTGCTTCTGCATGTTTTAAGATGTTATTTATTAACTCTTGTACAATTCTATAGGCATCAGCTAAAAGTTCTGCAGGTAATTTATCGATATCTTCTTCCGGAAAAAAATAGGCTTGAATATCAAGTTTCGATTTCTTTGTTATTTGATCAATAAAATCGGTTAAAAAACTAGTAAAACCTATTTTAGAAAAAGAAAGCGGATGTAATTGATGAGAAAGACTACGTACATCTACACAAGCATTATTTATAGCATTTGCAATTCTTTTAGATTGTAATTCGTCTTTATGATTTTCTGTATAATGTTCAAAAGCTATTTTTATACCCGCCAAATCACTTCCAATTCCATCATGAATTTCGCGTGCTAATCGAGATCGTTCTTCATATTGTCCTTCTTGATAACGTTCTATTACAGATAATTTATGATCCTTCATCATATCTGTAATTTTTTGTTTTGCATTTTCTTCTTGTTGTAAATTCAATTCTTTTTGAATGCGCAAACGTTTAACGTAAGATAATCTAAGTATCATTAAAATAATCAAGACCAATATAAATCCAGCTATAAAAGCATTTCTAACAATACGTTGTCTTTTAACCGTAAGTTCTACTTTTTGCAACTCTACTTCGCTTAATTTTTGTTCTTTTTCTAAAAGTAAAATTCTAGCTTCTTTTAACTGTGTTTCATATCCTTCTTGAATTTTCGCTACATATTTCTCTTTATCTAATGTTTTTTGTTCCGCAACGGTAGCAACTCCTTTTTGATAAAATTCTAATGCTTTTTTAAAGTTTTTTTCTTCTTCATAAAGTTGTGCTAAATTCTTATAAATATCAGATTTATAAACCGATAAAGATTGTTTATCACCAATAGACAAGGCTTCTTTAAAGTAATTAATAGCTTCTTTTTTATGACCTAATTTAGCTTCACATAAACCCAAATCGTTTAAAACAATAGCAATATCAGAATGAAATTTTAACTCTTTTAAAAGTGCTAATGTTTTCTTTAAAGCAATTACAGCTTCTCCACAACGCTCCTCCTCTACCAACATTTGAGAAAGATTAATATTTACATAAGCAATAACAGCTTTATTTCCTTCTCGCTCTCTGTAATCTAAAATTGTTTTATAATGCCTGCGTGCTTGGTCAAACTTCCCTTCTTCTTTTAAAATATTAGCAAAATTAAATAAGGTGGTTAAAACACCATCATCATCCCCTAATTCTCTGTAAAGATTGGCTGCACGATCTAAATTTTCTGCAGATTTTTTATATTCCTTTTGAAGCAAATAAAGTGTCGCAATATTTTGATATGCATTTGCTTCTTGTATTTTATCATTTGTTTTTTCTGAATAACTTAAACACTGCATAAAGTAATCAATAGCCTTCGGATATTCTCCTAAATGCTTATAAGCAGATGCCATAATATTATAGCAAGCAGCCAAACCTTTTTCTAGCTTTAATTTATGAAGTAAAGAGATTGCTTCACTTGAATACTTAATGGTGTTTTTGTAATCTCCAGTAATGTTACTTAGGTTTCCTAAAGCATAAAGCGCACTAACTTCTTGAATCCCTATTTTTAATTCTCTACTTTCTTTAAGCCATTCTTTAGCTGCTTTCTTTGCTGTTTGGGGATTAGAATTTAAGTTGTTTTGATATTCTAAAGTAAGCGAATCTATACGAGCTGAATTCTCTATTGCTTGCGACACAGTCACATTATAAATTCCTAAAAAAAGGACTAAAATTATATATCTTGTAAATTGCTTCATTTCTAAAAAAAAAGTAAACTTAATACCTTTAAGCGAAATAAGTGTTTCTTATTTTTAATTTCAGTTCTTTTAACATTTCTAGTTCTCCATTTTCAAATTCTAAATCTAACTTAGAGACTCCTACTAACAAATTATATTGTAAAAACACATCTTCTTTATAATTTGTTGTTGCAACTTCTAATTGTTCTAATAAAGCATCTTCAGACGGATTATCTTTACTTAAATACATCGCGTTGTACTTTGTAAAACCTTCTACATCATTTAATCCTTTAGAAAAATCTTTAAAGACTCTTAACATTACATTGTATTCATCTTTAGGAAGGTTCACGAACGATTGATTTGGATAACTTTGTAATAAATCTTTATATGCAACCGAAGCTTCTTTATGTCTATTTTCTCCTTTTAATAAATTCGCATAATCGAAGCCTAATTGCCAATCTTTGGCCTCAGGAACTTCTTTTTTAATGTCCTCACAAAGAGCTAGAACAGACGTTTTATCAAAACCTTCATCTAAACATATTAATGCTAATTTTAAATAACATGCTTTGTTACTAGAAAGTTCTGCAGCCATTTTTAAAGATACTGATCCAGCAGTATTATCGCCTAACATCCATTGTATAAAGCCATTGTTTCTATATGCGATAAATGTAGTGGGATTATCTATTAAATCGGCACTTGTAACATCTCCTATATCTTCTGGTTTTTTTAAAAATGTATAAAAACAAATCCAGTTAAATAGAGGTTTTAAATAAGGCAATAATTTCCCTTGTTCGTAATTATAAATGGCGTATTTATAACATTCTTCATAATTCCCCATTTCTAAAAGTGCTTCAACACACATATTCATGGTGTTACAATAATCATCATCTCCTGTTTTATAAAAATTGATTTCTTCTTGCATATCTTCAAAAAAGGCTGTGTAATTATGATTTTTTTTTTTTTTTT